>CAZEIY010000372.1:0-4676 GCA_964512375.1 uncultured Rickettsiales bacterium
TCATTGTTGCAGATCTCTTGTACCAGTGACTGGCAGTAGAGATCGGTAAAGCAGTCGGGATCATCGCAGTCAAACAGATCATCCTCATCGTCGTCCAAGGTGTCATCGCAGACCTGCTCAGTGGGCCCTGTGGCGCTGTCGTCGTCATCACCGGCTGAGTCGTCGTCATCACCCAGACACTCGGGGCTACTATTGCCGCAGTCAGGATCGGCGCAGTCGACCAATTCCCCGGTCGCCTCATTCCCATCGCCATCGTTGTCGATGCCATCAGAGCAGTCGCCAGGGTTCTGATTCTCGCCAGGATTGGCCGTATCATCGTCATCGCCCGGCCCGGTACCAGCGGAATCATCATCATCGCCGGGACCCGCCGAGTCATCGTCACCGTGATCGGTGTCGTCGTCCCCATGAGCGGTGTCGTCGTCGTCATTGAACGTGTCGTCGTCATCCGTGACGACGGTGTCGTCGTCATCACCTGCACAGGCCGGCGCCGGTACGCAGTCCGGATCGGCGCAGTCGAACAACCCATCCTCATCGTCGTCCGCGCCGTTCTCACACTCACCAGGGTTCTGCCCCTCAATCAGAGGCTGGCTACAGGAAACCGTGATAAGGACGAGAGTCCCCAAAAGAACAACCATCAGGACTGATAGATTTCGCATGCTGATGCCACCTCCACGTGATGCAAAGAAAAGTGTACACGAAGGACTCTGGCACCGCATGGGCACTCAAGAGCCCGATCTCAGAGGACCTCAATCAGCAGCCTGTAGGGCCCGCCGTCGCCTGCCGAATACGTAGGTTCAACCTTGAGCCGATACCGACCACTCACTCGACACTGCCAGACCAGGCGGGGGTCCCTTCCGCAATAGTCCTGTTCACTCTGCGCAAGGCCCCCCTCTCCCTCCGAGAGCACACGAAAGGAGCCATTGTCATCGTAGTGGAAGGTGAATTGCAGATTAATGTCCGAGTCCAGCGAGACCTGGTTGGCAATCCCCTCGATCTGGTAGCTGGTTCCGGCGATCGCCTCAAAGCTGTAGAGATGCGCTCTGCTCTCTTCTTCCAGCTTCGGCTCGTCAAACGATGCGCAGACAACCTGGCCAGCGGCCACATCGGCCCCCTGCGCGCCAGGGGGAAGCACGACATCGCACTGCAGAGAGGGGTGGCGATCATCCAGGGTTCCGATGCCGCAATCAGCACACACGTCATCACCTGACTCTGGAAAGGACGCGTTCGTGACGGCGATCGTCGTCACACCCCGGCACAATGGGCTGGCATCAAGTTGTACGCTGAGTGAGTTCCCTTCAGAAGCTGTCGCCAAGAGAGCCTCCGGGTCGGACCTCGGGTAGGCAGCAAACAGGTGGCCAAACCGATCAACGCCGCCGACCATGTAGTCTCCAGTCCACTCCTTCAGGCCATCCAGGGGCGTGAGCTCGAGGTTGAGCGTGCGCCCCGCAGCCCCCTTATCATGCTGCGCATCGACGCTCACCACGTACTGGGATGAATCGAGAACGACCGTCTCATAGACCTGCCACTGGCTAGAAGAGAGCATCGCACTCTCAGTCCCTGAATTGACGTCCAGAGCTATCGAGCTCCGCGTCCGTCCCCAGGCCATGAGGCTGCCGGTGACCCCGCTACTCACAAACTGGGGCAATTGAGCCCAAGGCAGCTCTATCGAGCCCTCTTCTGACACAGGGTACGCGACGACATCAGCTGATCTGGGCGTACAGTCCCGGTCCGAACAATCATCGACATCGGCGCAATCGATATCTCCGTCGGAATCATTGTCGATACCGTCCCCACATTGCGACTCCGGACAGTCGGCCCCCAGGATCGCGTTCCCCTTACCCTGGCAGTCGGGATCATCACAGTCGACCCGACCATCGCCATCGTTATCGGCGCCATCGCTGCACTCCACCTCACCACAGTGTGGACTGTTGCCGTCAACGAATCCCTCTCCAAGCAGCAGGAAGGTATCCAGTGCCGAAGGGTCGAGACCCGCACCGGGGAGCTGAAGGCGAAGCGGCGAACCATGGGCCAGCAGGATTCTTCCCGCGGTGAGCTGTCCTCCTTGAGGGTTGGGCAACGCCGGCATTGCCGGCCCACGCACCGATCCGCCCGAGTTGAACATCGACTCCACCTGCCAACCCGTCCCCTCGGAGAACGTCTGAGGAGAATTATCGAGCTGAAGCCAACTGCCCTGACCGCAGTATCGAGTTCTTCCCTCCAGAGTGTCTGACTTGGTATCACCCACACCGAAATCAAGTGAACTACGCTCGGCTAGCGAGGGCGCGACAAAGCGGACCGCGGGTTGTTCGCCCTCGAACATATACTGCCCCTCGATAGGATCGTAGAGACTGCCCCCACCGGGCCTATCACGAGGCTGCAGAAAGCTGGGATCATCCTGAACCGCAGTACCCAACAACAAGGGCAGGCCCAGAACATCCTCGTTGATGGCTTCTTGGACCCATGGGAGTTCAGCCCGATTTGTATGAAGCGCCCCCAGCAGACCAAGTGCCTCCCCAACGAAGGAAATGTTCACCCGTTGAACTGAGGCGCCGAGACCTGCCGCGGTAGCCTCTCCGGGCACGCAGACGGAGGCCGTTCCGACAGACTGACCAGAACTCAGTTCACAGTGATAGCCAATAGGGCACTGCCCATGGCCGTTGCACGCAATGCTGTCGATGTCGAAAGGTACGCAGGAGAGCGGAAGCACAGCGAGTGCTAGGGCCAGCCAGGCGCCCAGGCGGTACCACATCACCACGCCCTCGATAGTCCCAGGAACACCCCGTCGGCCGAAGGAGCGACATGAAATCGAGTCCCACTCTCTGAGGTCGTCTTCTCGACCCCACCCTGAGCTCTCGGGCCCACCGCCGCGGCGACCACAAAGGACACAACCGATGAGAGCGCCAGGCCAGCCGAAATGACACCGAGAGACTGCGCTATGTTCGCGCTCTCGGTGGCGGACACCATGTCGGCCTCAAGCTCCCAACGAGGCACTCCCGACTCCCCCTTGTTGGCGTCCGGGATGTAGAACTGACCCGCGTGATTCCATTCAAAGAGGGCGACCACGCCCCCGACTGCAGCAGCAGCACCCAGGCCAATCCCCGGAATAAAACGAGCACTGCCACCCCGCACCCGACCCTCAGAAGATCGAGGTCGTCGCCTCTGCGGCACACGTTTTGTCACTGACTTCCCTCGCGAGCCCCTCCGCAGTCGCCACTGTGCATCGGCCAACATGCTCACTAACGGCCTACTGCCCTCATCCGCAAGAAAGGCCTCTAGGTCCGAGATGGCATCAGCTTTGCGGCCCAGACACTCGCTGAGGAGACCGGACCAATACAACAGATAGATGACTTTGGTTTCACGGTAGGCCCCACTCACCTTGCTCCAGGCCGGCCCGACCACGGCGAATGACTCCCCAGCCAGAGCCCTGTCGGCACCCTGTAAAGAACCGCAATACTCAGAGTGAACCCGCTGAGCTTCGAGCGCGACCTCCTCAGCGCGGTTCTCAATTGCCTTCTGACTCTCAGCAGCCTCGTCCACCACTGGATCGGAGGGAGATTCTTCGCCATCCGCGCCTGGTAGCTCTTCGAGAGTTTCGCTCTCACCTGCGCACACGGACGAACAAAAGCAGAGCCCGAGGCCGCCCACGAGCACGACAAGCGAGATGAAGCGAGAACTGGAGTGGCGGAACGGTGTCACAACGCGAGATAGTAAAGCACTTATCGGTCACCTCGGCTGTCCCGAGGTGTTCTGTACGGCCCGGAGTTGCGGTGTGAAGACGGAGCAAAACCCCATTCAACCTCTGCCCTCGTCCCACATCGTAAGTTGGGGGTTTCCCATCCTGAGCCTCGTCCTCGCGCTAAGTCTCGCCATTTTCTCCACTTCTGTTCATGCGGCCGCCCCGTTCAAGCTCGAAGTTGTCCCCACCACACTCTCGCATTTCCAAGAAGGGCAGGGAGAGGAAGACGAGGACCAAGGCCCCGGGCCGGATGATGAAGAAGGCCCGGAACCCGGCCAGGGCAACGACGGAGATGGAGAGGAAGGTCCCAAGGCACCGGAGCCCCTGATCCTGGATTCGCCCTTCGAAGCCTGGGAGTCCGCCTGCGTGACCGAACAAGATAGCGACGCCTGCCTTCGCGCAGGGCTGGCCTGGAAACGGGGCGAAGGCATCGACAAGCCGGATAATCAACAGGCTGCAGCCCTCTTCGATGCCGGCTGTCGTTTCGGTAGTAAGGATGCCTGCCTACTCGTTGGCCGCATGTACCTCGAGATGGAGACCGGGCTTCAGTTCGTGATGCCCAAGGGTACGGTTTCCCTCGACTTCGGCGCCGCCGCAGACAGCTTTCAGCGCGCCTGCCGCCTGGGATCGTTCCAAGCATGCGGCATTTGGGGAGACCTCTACATGAACCCCCGGGCACTGCTACCCAGGCCCGAAGCCGTCGCCCGCAACATCAAGGTCGACATGATTCAGGCCATTCAGGCTTGGACCCAGGGATGTAACGAGGGTAAGGCCCCCGATATTGCCGACATCGTCGCACCCGGGAAGCCGGCCCAGGCCGACGAGCGCTCCTGCCTGCGGCTCGCCCAACTCAACGAAGTCGGTAAGGCCGGGGTAAGGAAGAATCTTGACCGTAGCGCTCTCCTCTATCGACGTGCCTGCTACGCATCAGGCAAGTCCG
>CAZEIY010000373.1:0-2389 GCA_964512375.1 uncultured Rickettsiales bacterium
CGAAGTACGCCTGGACGTCCCTCGACTGAGACGAGAACCGCGAAGCGATCCTCGAGATCAATGAGGTCACGTCGATGTGCATTCTGAAGGTGGTCCGCCAACTCGGGGTGCAAGCTGACGATGACCTTGGCAAAGGTTCCATTAGCTGCCTGTGCCTCGATCTTGCGGAGCATCTTCAGGGCCACAAAGTCAACGCCTGGAATGACTCCACGGCCGGTGCAGGTGGGGCAGTTGCGGTGGGTCTGGAGCTCAAGAGCTGCCTTGATGCGCTGGCGGTTGATCTCGAGCAAACCGTTGTCGCTGATGCGGCTCACATAGCTGCGAGCCTTGTCATTCTTGAGTCCGGTCTTGACGATTTTCTCGACGGCTCGATTGTGCTTGGGAGCAGCCATGTCGATGAAGTCGACGACAATGAGGCCTCCTACGTCGCGCAGGCGCAGTTGGCGGGATACTTCTGCCGCCGCTTCGAGGTTGGTGTGGTACGCCGTTTCCGCCTGAGTCTTGTGCTTTATCGAGCGACCAGAGTTTACGTCGATGGCGGTTAGCGCCTCGGTGGGATCGATGAGGATGTAACCGCCCGAGGGAAGATCGACTCGCCGTGAGAAGATCGTCTCGACCTGCTCTTCGACTCCGTAGCGCGTGAACAGCGGCACGCGGCCCACGTACTTGGTGAGCACCCGCTTGCTGCGGGGCATCACGGTCTTGAAGTACTCGTTGGCCTTGGCCCAGGCATCGTCGCGGTCGACGATGATCTGCGAGATGTCCGAACTGTAGTAGTCGCGCAGCATTCGCACGACGAGGTCTCGATCCTCGTGAAGGAGAGCAACACGCTTATTCTTCTTGTGCAGGCGCTGGACCTCCTTCCAGATGCGAACGAGGCGCGCCGCATCCCGATTGAGGTCTGTCTTGGTGCGGTCCATTCCGGCAGTTCGGACAATGAAGCCGTACTCTTCGGGCACCTTGAGGCTGGCGGCCAGTTCTTTGATCTTCTTGCGCTGCGAGTCGCTGCTGATCTTCCTGGACACACCGCGGGACTCATCGAGCGGCATGAGCACAATGTAGCGACCTGCCAGGGAGATCCGAGTGGTCAGGGCGGCGCCCTTGTCACCGATAGAGTCCTTGACGACCTGGACCAGGATCTCACGACCCTTTTGGATTACGTCCTCGATCCGAGGCTTCTGCTTCGTGTTCTTTGGGGTCTTGTGATAGCAGGATGGCGAGATCTCGCTGAAAGGCAGAAAGCCCTGCTTATCTACGCCAAATTCGACGAAACAGGCGTTGAGGCCAGCGTGGACATTGGCCACCCGCCCTCCGTAAATGTTGCCTTGAAGGAGACCTGCGTCTCTTACTTCGATTTCGAGTTGGTCAAGACGGTTGTCTTTGATTACGGCTGCCCGGACCTCCTGGGGTCGCGTGGCGTTGATCAACATGATGGTAGACAAAGTATGTTCCTTTGGAGTCACTCATCGACACACTGGGGCGGAGTGCTGGAATTCCAGCCACCTGCCGCACCGGGTCAGCATGCATTCGATGAAGAGGCTGTGATGCGAATACGGGGCGTATGCTCATTTGGAGTCGTCGTCCCCCCCGTTCGTAATTCGAACGGATCTTCGAGGGCATTCTGACTATTTCCTAACGTTTGTCAAACAGTTAGGTCCTCTAGCCCGATGCGGCCAGGTGCAGTTGAAAGTCTGGGGTGTGAGCCTGCTGTCAGCGCTCTTCTCTCTCTGAACAGGTTGAGTCGGATCTCAGGGAGCGAATTCGGAGCGAATAACGAAGTAGGCCATGCGGTCTGCGCTCCAGTCGTAGCCCGTGCACGCGGGGTCTATCTCGCGATAGCCATACGACCAGACATTGACCACTCGTAGGCTGAGGTCTCCGATCATGAAATCGCGGTGTTCTGTAGGCCAGAGTTCGAACTGCTCCGGCTCAGCTGGTGGGTCGGTATCGGAGTCTGCTGAGTCATCGTCGTCTCCCGGCACGACCGTCTCGAACTCGATGCTCAGGTTGTAGGGCTTGGCGCACTGAAGTGCTGCCAGATTGGGACAGGCACGGTCGCGCAGCGTGACGGAGCCGAAGGCGGGGTGGAGTTCTCCGGGTTCATAAGCGAGACCAGTCTCTGAGGGCTCGGCCATGAAGAGCAGGCGCCCAGTACCGTCCTCCATGATTTCCCAGAAGGAGAAGCCGGTAATGAGGGAGCCGGTAGTGAAGTCGATGATTGTGTGCACTCCAACAAAATCACCCAGGCTGACGGGAAGCTCATATCCAAGGGGCAGGGAGTAGACGATTCGTACCCAGTTAGGGTCCTCCTCTTCTCCGGCGGAATCATCGTCGTCTCCGGCGGAATCATCGTCGTCTCCGGCGGAATCATCGTCGTCTCCGGCGGAAT
>CAZEIY010000373.1:2489-4674 GCA_964512375.1 uncultured Rickettsiales bacterium
CATCGTCGTCTCCGGTCGCGCCACCTTCTTCTTCAGGAGGCTGCTCTGTGAGGGTGACCACTTGCAGTCCAGTGGCTGGATCTGTGCCCAGCTCAGTGACCACGCCCGGAAAGGGAAAATACAGTGCTGGTGGGTCCCAACTCTTCACCAGCGAGGCGAGGATGTCCGGCGTGTAGTCCTCGCCTGCATAGTGGATCGTCAATGCGAAGGTGACGTTGGCCAGTGAGTTGTAGGAGCAACCTTCGGGGGGCGGTATCTCTCGTGTGGTGTCGTCATCATCACCCTCAGTGACGCAGCCTGCAGAGGGCAGCGAGAGCACGAGGCTCAGATTGAGGAGGGCTAGGGCGGCGACCAGCAATCGAGTCTTTTGTCTCATCAGCGCACTTTACATCAGCGCCTCGGCCTTCCATCAAGGGGGAGGATTCGGCCCGATGAGCAAATCCATGGGGAACTCATCGATGTCGTCTCTGCACGAACTTGAGAAAGTTGTCTGAACTCCAGCCTCGGTCAGCACGTCCAGACACAATTGCAGGCTCTCAAAGGCCTTGCGCGCCATTGCTGGACGGCGCGTGGCCAGCCACCGCTGCAGGTGGTCAAGGTCAGACCGGGAACCACGGAGTTGATGAGTGTCGAGCAGTTCCTCGAGTTTCTTCATCTCAACGGCCATGGATAAGAGAGCGATCCCCAGGTGTAGTGTCGCGGCTTGCATCCAGCGTGGTTCTTCGGAAGAGATGGCGGTGACGAAGTGGTCTTGAGCGCGCTCCAGGAGTACACCTCGCTGAGCCAGTTGCTTCACCGCCTTCCGTGGGCGCCTTGTGCTGATCGGGACTCGTGATGCCTCCAGGACGAAGAGGTCCCCGAGAAGCAGTTGGTGTTGAGCTCGATACCAGGGATCGATGGGCTTGCTCAGGGAGCCCAGTAGGCGCGCTGCACGTTTCAGGTGGCGCGCAGCTCTTTGTCGGCGTTGCAGGTTGATGGACACAGCCGCCAACTGAACATGGATGCGCACCCGGTCGTCATCGCTGGAGCTGCTGTGAAGGAGACGTCGCAACTTCCGATGGGCAGCGGGCCAATCGCCTCGCTGCTGGTCAATGGATGCGATTCGGAAGACGGCATCACGCCAAAGATGTTTGTCCTCAGTCGTGTCAGCGAGCGCGGTGAACAGGGCATAGGCTGCCGCGAAGCGTCCTATGAGCTCATTGCAGGCAGCCTGGTTGTAGGTCGCCGGTTCGCGCAGGGACTTCGTGAGTGCTGGGCTGGAGAGCAGTTCCTGGTACAGCTCCAGCGCCTGCTTGCACTGGTTGGCATCTTTGAGCTGGCCGGCCTGTTCAAACAAGAGGTACGCATCGGCGGCCCGTGCAGATGACGCGAGAAGAAGCTGAGCAGAGATGAGCAGGGCGAAGAGCAGACCATCAGCGCCGTCGAAGGGCAGACGAGCAGTGCTACAAGAAGCAGTCCGCCTCGGCCGCGGTGGCTGCCTGTCCGCACCCTTCATTGAAGGGGGGGATCACATGGATGCATCAGGTTCCCCTAGCAGAAGGGGTGCACACAACATCCAGAGGCGAACCCCAGACAGTAGTACTAGGGCGCGAGACAATTTGAGACCATCCTCGAACCGTGCAGAACTACTTCCTGTTGGTCAGTCTAGGACGAGGCAGGCGGACGCCGCAAGGTTAGGGGGAAAGGTCACCCCCGGATAAGATCGGCGCGCTGGCATCCGTTCTCACGGACCTTCCGGCGTCTTGACAGCATGATAGACGATGATTAAACCACTGCTCGTGGGCTCTTCGACCTCCTCTCCTGTCAACTGTCTTCTCGTGGCGCTGGCCTCCCTTGGCTTCGTGCTTACGGGTTGCCCCAAGCCGAAGCCGCCCCCTCCGCCCGTTCCTGAGACTCCTGCGGGCCCAGCCATTGTCATTGACGACGTTTCACCTCGAGAGACCACTCAGGGGGTTGGCGTGACAGTCCACCTGCAGGGTTCGGGATTTGTGGAAGGCTCTGTAGTCGAGTTGGGCGGTGTCGAAGCGCGAGGGGTAGACGTCATTGATGACGTTGAGCTGAGCTTTCGAGTGAGCGAGAACCAGAGCGTCGGCCGGCATGACATCAAGGTGACCACACCCGCTGGCGATGTTGCCCTGCGCACCGGCGCGTTTGTGGTGAAGGCTCCTCCGAGCACGGCGGTGGA
>CAZEIY010000374.1:0-4647 GCA_964512375.1 uncultured Rickettsiales bacterium
CTTCATCATGTCCGGCGCTGTCGTCATCATCTCCGGCGCTGTCGTCATCATCACCGTCGCTGTCGTCGTCGTCAGCGACCGTATCATCATCGTCACCGGCGCTGTCGTCATCATCACCGGCGCTGTCGTCATCGTCACCAATAACACCCGCGTTGTCCCAGGTGATCCGGAACGTCCAGTCCTGATCTGGATCTCCCAGCCAGCACATGATGCTGACGCGCAGCGGGCCCGACATCGAAACCCCGACGTCCTCTTCGATGGAAGAGGATCCCTCTGAAGACTCCAGCCAGTCGTAGCCGACCGAAACGTAGTGCGTCGTACTGACCTCTGGCGCGAGGACGGTGTAGTCGAGATCGGCAGCGGTGCCGCCAGCATTGCTCCAGCTAAGCTCCACGTTCGCCAGGCCGCCACAGCCATAGCTCACCTCGAACACGTCCACGTCCCCGGTCCAGGTGGTGCCATCGTTCCCACACAGCGACGAGCTCCCCGAGATCAGGAGGTCACCATCATCCGTCTCGACGACATTGTGATCCGACTGCGTCGTGCCGTCGTTTGGCTCGGTCTCGGAGAACGAAACCAGCGAACCCAAGCAAGGAGCCACTTCAGGACCTGGCTCTTCAGGTAAAGGCTCTACCCCCGCACACGCAGCAACAAAGAAGCCAACAAGGGCCAAAGGCAGGACAACACGCGAGAGGTGCATGGACTTCATGAGACACTCCGAGAGCGAATAGATCAGATAAGCAGACCAAGTGTGCCAGAACGAGCGAAGCGGGACCGGCTTTTGCCGATCCCGCCTAGGATCTAGTCATACCAGGTCGGCAAGATGACTCCTGCCGAGAGCGATTCTACCTTACAGTGTCACCATCGTTGTCGATGTTGCCCTGACAAAAGGTCATCGCCATCGAGCAGTAGGCTTCAGCCAAGCTATTGACGCAGGGGAAGCCCGCCGGACCACCGTTGCCGAGGTCCTGGGAGCTGCCACCAAACAAGTTGCCATGCCCGCAGTGATCGGCAGCCAAGCGTGTTGCCAGTGGCATCAGTAAGCAAGCCTGCAGGCATGCCCACTGACGCTGCAGCGCACCCAGCCACGCAAGCAGCAGCGTTCTCTGAGCAGTTCAGCAGACGTGCCGCTGTCCACGCAAGAACATGTCAGCGCTCCCCCCCCCCCGCAAGGAGGAGTGAGAGAGCGCCGGCAGGTGCTCTAAGTAGTGCTTGTTACGACGAGGCGCTGTCGTCGTCGTCGCCAGCACTGTCGTCGTCGTCGCCAGCGCTGTCGTCGTCGTCGCCAGCACTGTCGTCGTCGCCAGCACTGTCGTCGTCGTCGCCAGCACTGTCGTCGTCGTCGGTCACAGTCGTGTCGTCGTCGTCGGTCACAGTCGTGTCGTCGTCGTCAGCTGCGCTGTCGTCGTCGTCGCCACCACAGCCAATAACAGTAATTGGCGCAGCAAGCAGCATGGCCAGAGCAAGATAGATCCAGAGGTTCAGTTTCATCTTCATTTTCTCCTCCCGCCACCAGGTTCGACAACATGCCAAACCAGGCACCGGAATTCAGCTTCAACAGGAACTACATATTCCAACTCCGAAGGATTAGCAGCACAGATCGCAAGACGCAAGTCGAGTGGGTCGCTTTTTTTCGCCCCACGAGGTGATTTTGCGACGGTTTGCACTCCTCAATCGATCAGAGAGACGTCATTCAGTTGCACTCAAGGGCAGTTGGAAATGCCGGCGCAATCCGAGTCGTCACAGTCGGTATCACCGTCCTGATCGTTGTCGAACGTGTCACTACAGTCCACCTCGGGCAGCGAGCACTCCAACTCGAGGCGATACGGACAGGATGAGCTCGGCGGAAGGCACCAGCCATTGATGCTCTCTACGACAAAGTAATAGGTCGTACCCGGCGCTGCCCTGAACGAAATAGAGTCTCCATCATCGATGCAGTCAGACTCCATACAACCGTTGCCATGATCCTCGACCAAAAAGGTGCGGTGCCAGCTGGAGTTACCTAGAGACACAAGGTAGAGCTCGACATTCATGTCAGTCGCCGAACTGAACTCATAGGCGACCTCGGGTCCCTGAGACCACATGGTGGAGCAGGCGTAGAGGTCGATATTGACCGTGCCGTAGATTACGGTATCCCCATGGGTTAGCAGCGTGGTGCCTGCTGCGGGACAAGCCAGAGTTCGGGTCGGCGTACAACTGACTCCGTCACCGTTGCAGAAGGCATCCGCGAAGCAGTCGGGGTCTTCACAGTCGGTCAGCCCATCCTGATCCTCGTCCTGCCCGTCATCGCAGTTACCCTCCCAGCCGGGAGAGTTGTCGTCGTCGTCACCACCACTGCAGGCGGCATCCAGGGCACAGTCAGGATCGAAACAGTCGGTGAGGCCGTCGCTGTCATCGTCAATGTCGTTGGCGCAATTATACTCCTGCGCAGTGGTGTCATCGTCATCGCCGCTGCCATTGCAGGCGTCATCCTGAGCACAATCCGGATCCGAACAGTCGGTGAGTCCGTCACTGTCATCATCGATATCGTTAGAGCAGTCGTACTCCTGCTGAGCGGTATCATCATCGTCTCCGCTGCCACCGCAGGCATCGTCCTGGGCGCAATCGGGGTCGTCGCAATCCGTCAGTCCATCGCTATCGTCATCGATGGCGTTCGCACAGTCGCTCTCTCCGCTGCTGGTGTCGTCATCGCCGTGGGTATCATCATCGCCCTGGGTGTCGTCGTCGCCCCCCCCCGAGCAGTCTGTGGACAGCGCGCAGTCGGGATCGAGGCAGTCGTACAGCCCGTCCTGATCGTTGTCGGCACCATCGGAACACTCTCCAGCCAGATCGCCCTCAATGTTGCCGTTATCTCCACCACGACCACGAGCGGCGCAGGAGAGCACGAGGAGAGCCAGTGCGAGCAATGCAGCCTGCTTCCAGGGGGGAGAAGGACTCCTCGTTCGCTCGAGAACCATCTAGCACTCCCTCATCCAAAGCGCCCACTGATTGCGTTAAGCATCATCTAACCCGTTACTATACTCGGCGAAGTGGCTCACAAGGGGGTGAAGCACTGCCTGAAACGAGGAACGCGCCCACATGCCCCTCACTCTCCTTTGCGTCGCTCTCCTCGTCGGCCTGAGCGCTCTTGCTCAGTTCAACGCAAGAGGCGGTGCTGGCTCTGAGACCGATGAGGAACTGTTTGCCGCCTATCTCGACGGGGATGACGCAGCCTTTTGCGCGCTCTTCGCGCGCTACTCCTCCCCCTTGAGCCGACTCATGAGACGACGGGTCCGCTCGCTGGAAGAGGCTGATGAGTTAGTGCAGCAGAGCTTCCTGCAGCTTCATCGCGCCCGCCTCGACTTTCACCAGGGCTCCCCACTGCGGCCATGGCTGTACACAATTGCCCTCAACCTGCGACGGGAAGCAACCCGAAAGGGAGCCCGTAACGCCGTCGACCTCGTGTCTGAGGCAGGCCACCTGGAACAACAGGCGCGCGTCGAAGCGCACGACCCCACCGCTGGCGAACGGAGGGCTCAGGTTCGCCAAGCTCTCGGCGATCTGCCGGAAGGCCAGCGAACGGTAATCGCCCTGCACTGGTTCGACGGTCTCAGCTTCGCCGAGGTCGCCGAAGTGCTCGGAGCCAGTCTGAGTGCCGTGAAGGTGCGCGCACACCGCGGCTACAAGGCCATGCGGAACAGCCTCGAGGCGGGTGGCGCACAGAGTGCACCCGTTTCTGGTGCGACCGCAGGAGTCCTGCCGTGAACAACGAAAACGGCAATGAGCTCTCCGACGAACTGCGCGATCTGCTCAACGAGGAGGCCCAGGCCCGGAACGCAGAAACAGACGACGCCACCTTCGCCCTTGAGAGACTACAAGAGGCCATCGAAAGGGAGAACGGACTGGTCGGCTGGCTTAGAAGTCGCCGAACCGGCACACGGCTCGCAATCATGATCGTACCCATCCTGGCTACTGTGCTCTGGGTGCTGCGCTTCTCTGTGCGCCCTGACCTGACCGAGGTAGGCATCCGAATCTCCGTCGCGACCCTGATCTACGGTTGTGCGCTGCTCGGTGTGCTGAGCGTCGCCTTTCGACCTCTTCATATGCCGGGCTGGCCTACCAACCTGGCGCGCTTCTTCCTCGCCCTGGGCCTGGGTGGAACGCTCGGACTTGCGCTGGTGCCCCTCGCCACCGGCCAGCCAATCAGTGGTCCGGAAATACCCTTTGCCGCCGGCGCGCTGGGATGCTTCATCTGGGGACAGACCCTCGCCCTACCGATCCTCGCCCTCGGACTGCTCATCGAACGAAGAGGCAGCGACCTGGCGGGACGACTCCTCGGAATTGGGGGAGCGGCTGGCCTGGCTGGCAATCTCTACCTGGAATGTCACTGTCCGATCGCCCGGTCAGATCACCTCATCATGGGACATGTCACCGTGCTGCTGGTGACACTAATCATTGGAATCGTGCTCGCTGCCGTGGCGCGACGAGAGCGATAGCATGTGGACATACTGCGGTTGCCCACGAAGCCAACCTGACGCTCCCAACCAAGAAAATCTTCACTCCAACTGTAACCGTATCCGAGCCCGTGACTACTAGAGGTCACAACCCAGCTTCGGAGGCCGCATGACCCGCACAAGAATCCCCCTCGCTCTCGGTGCCTTGTTGCTC
>CAZEIY010000375.1:0-4626 GCA_964512375.1 uncultured Rickettsiales bacterium
GATGTGGAAGTTCCACACCTCCTCCGGCACGCCCTTGAAGCCGCGCGTCTTCGCCCTGTCGATCCAGACGGTCTCTTCAGAGTAGGAGACCTTTTCGACTTCAGATTCGCCGGAACCGACAAGGACGGTGATGGTGGAGCCAAGTTTGGAGGATTCCATTAGGTGGAGAGCGATGAGCTCTTCTCCAAGAGAGGCCATAGCCCGCAACATGCCCATCTCTTCGGGAAAGAACACTCGAGGAAACTCCATCTTAAAGAACTCTGCGAAACGCTCTCGGTAGCTGGGCGCAAAAACCAATGCGTAGATCCAATGGAAGATGAGTTCATCCTCCGATGACGAACACGGCGAGGTTCTTGGAATTACGGTTCTATCTAGGTTTGAAACAGCGCGCCCGCTCGATTCGAAGTCAAGTTCGTCACCGTCCGGAAATAGGTGCAAAGGAAACAAGCACGATTGCGTGGACGCCTCCCCGCATTTGGTTTCCATTATGTTTCGCGTGCAAAAGAAGTGATCGGGTTGTGGAGACTTATTTGATCTAGCTGAGATTAAGGCGAGATTCTTACCAGAGCGCATATGACCCATCACACGACGGACTGTCCTCCAAACAACCGCATCGTGATAGAAGATCAGCCGATGATCGAAAGGCCGATACTGCACAGGCTCTACGAACTTCGCCAGATCAGATTCCAGCCCGAGATCAGCTTGGGCGCGATGAACGTCCCAACCCTTCTTTTCGGCAACTCCCGAAGCGTTACACACCTCGGCTGGGGTTCCTTCGCGAATCCTAAACTCTTCCATACGAGCAATTAAGGACTCCCGACTCCAATCAATAACAAACGCGTCGTGAGCCGTTGTCATACCTGCGCCGTACACGCCAAACAGATCCGACAGCGAAACTCCAGAAGCATATTCGTCAGCGAGTAGATCATCCTGAGGCACGAAAAGATAGAAGTCTGCGTCTGGGCTCAACAGCGTCCATGACGTGGAGTGCACCGAATTCTCAGAGAGATGTCGGTACTTGTAATCTCGACTTTCACTCCACAGATCAAGGCTTCCCGTTTCCTCCGTCCAACCTTTTCTACTGACCAACAAAGAGATCGCTACCCCCTGTTGGATATCAAACACGTTCGCATCGGGTTCACCTGAAGGTGCCAGCTCTCGCCGCTTCAAATTACCGTGGAGATCTAAGAAGTATCGCCTTTCAAACGTCTTCATTAATGAACAGCGCATGCCCCGGAATGTCGGATTCAGCAAAAATCCGTGGTTTGTAATCACTCCGACAATGCCATGCGCTGAGTCAGCTATTGCAGTCTGCGCCAGTCTTACGAACTTAACGTAGTCATCATTGACCCATTTAGGGTTACGCTCTCCCAGCGACTCTCCGTCAATCTCAAAGTAATTTGAAGTTCCATCCCTCAGCCGTGCTCGGAAGGCAGACTGCACGCTCTCCGAGACGTTGCTTGGTATGCCTGCATACGGCGGATTCCCAATCACCACCGTGAAGCGCTGATCCCGCTTGATCGCGTTCACCGCCTCCGCCTCATGCGCCAGCGCCGGAATCGCAAAGGCCAGTGTTCCTGAGAAGTCCTGCGCCGGTTCCAGTGCGTTGGTCAGGTAGACCCGGGCGCGCTCGTCGCTCTCGAAGCGGTAGCCGGTCTCGTGGAGCTTGAGCCCGATCTTCATGTGGGCGATGGCGTAGGGGGCCATCATCAGCTCGTAGCCGTGGAGCCGGGGGAGCAGGTGCTCGGGCACGTAGGCGTTCCAGAGCTTCTCGATCTTCTTGTTGCCGTGGCCCTTGGCCTGCCACTTCGCGGTCATCGTCTTGTGGATGAGGTCGATCACCTCGACCAGGAAGGTGCCGGTGCCGGTGGCGGGGTCGAGGATCTGGACGAAGGCCTGGTCGGGGGTGGCGCCCTCGGGGATCTCGAGGTCGTCGATGCGGCCGGCCATCTCGCCCCAGGTGGTGGTGTCAGCGAGGCCATCCTCCAGGCCGAACTCGCTGCGCAGCAGCTCGTCCACCGAGCGGACGATGAAAGAGACTATCGGCCGGGGGGTGTAGAAGACGCCACGCTGCACACGCATCTCGGCGTCGTACTCCTTGAGGAAGAGCTCGTAGAAATGGATGACCGGGTCTTCCTGGGGGTTTTTGTCGCCGAAGTCACGCACGACGGCCTCCATATTGGCCGCGTCAAGAAGTTCCACGATATCGCCCACGCCCAGCTCATCGAAGTCCAACCCGGCGCCGCTGCCGGCCTCGCCTGTACGACCGCCTACATCGAGGAAGGTCGTCATCAGCTCCTTGAGAAAGGGGTTGGTGACCGGCATGGCCGTGGCGACGTCGTCGGCGGTGCCACCCGAGGGATTTGCCACCCGCGCCGAGAGCAGTCCGTAGGCGATGGTCTGGGCGTACATGTCAGCGAAGCGGTCCTCGTCGAGGTCGTGGACAAGGGCTTCCTTGAAGGCTGCCATCAACTTCCTGATCGGGCCATCCTCGGTCTCGATAGCAAGCACGGTGTTGATACGGGCACGTATGTCCCGGGCCAGGGCGGCAAGCTCGATAGAGAGCTTCTTCGAGGTGTTGATGACCTCGCGGTGGCGCAGGGTGAAGGCGGAGCGCCACTGTCTGCGCCACCCATCCTCGTCTTTTTCGTCTGCAGGCCAGGTGAGCTGGTCGGTCAGACGATCAGCGACGTGGTCAAGATGAGGCGGTGTGTCTAGATTGTCCCAACCAAGAACCTTGAGGGTAGGCAGGTCTTTTTTCTCCTCGTTTTGTGAGAAGTGGGCAAGGCTGATTTGGCGGCTCTCCCCCTCACCATAGTTGGAGACAAAAAGCAGGTCGTCAGCTTCCCAGCCCCGGCGCTCGGCATCATTGGCAGAACCACGCTTATTCAGCGCGACCCGGCTCAGGATCCGGCGTAGTGCCACCACCGGCAGGCGCTTGGGCTCGAACTTGACGAAGAAGATTCCCCAGGGCTGATTGGGTGTGAGCGGACGCAGGCGCTTTATTTCCTGTATCTTCGCCGCGTTCTTCGCGTCGATACCGAGCTCCTCAGGGGTATAGTCAAACGTCAAATCCTCGAAGGGCTCAGGTCCAATAGGCCAGTCCAGTTCATCACGCAGGTAGACGACGAGCTGGTCGAAACGGCGTATCTCGGCTAGTTTTGCTGGGTGCCCGGTCGACATAATCTCAGCTCTCGTTCAGTTCCATCCAGCAGCGCAGTCGGGGCCTGACACCCACCGGGGCGTCCACTCGTTTGAGGTAACTGTTTTTGATGTGCCGCTCTATCTTCTTGCGGACATCGAGCAGCGTTTCTCGCTCGGTGGTTAAGCGGCGCCGGGTTTTGGGATTGGAGCGAATGCTCCCGATGATTTCGCCCGGCTCCTCCAAAATCTTATCGTCGTCAAGGTTGTACAGGTACCAGCGCGTGCTTCCGGCTTCTTCGGTGAATTCGCCCTTCTCCTTGTCCAGTGCCGGAAGACCGTAACAGAAGAAGACGCCGCGGGTGCCTTTGGCAAGCTTTTTCCGTCCGCTGAAGATCGCGCCTGGGAATGACCGCAATCGGCCCTCCAGCTCCGGGTCGGCATGCAGCAGGGCCTGATATTCGAGCTGCATATCTTCGACTGCCGTGCGGGTACCCTCATACGCGTGATTGAACTCTCTGAAAGCCTCGTAGTCGTCCTCGGGAGTTAGGAGCTGCCGCCCCTCAATCCCAAGCGTACTCGAGATAAGGAGCGTTTTCTGAGTGACGCGTTTGTAAAGTGTCAGAATCGCATTAAGTTCAGCAGGCGGCAGGAAATTCCAAAACCAGGCCTTGCCTCGTGAGGAGGTAACCTCCGGATGGTCACGCTTAAGGTTTTCCTCAACTTCTGGGTTCATACGCCGGTCCACACGCCCGATGCGCTGCATGAGACGAACCGGGTTCCAGTGAATGTCATAGTTGATGATTCGCGAGGCATCCTGCAGGTTCAGACCCTCGGAAAGTACGTCTGTGGAAATCAGGACCCGGATCTCTACTTTCCCCTGGGCTGCCAGCTCCGGAGACGAAAGGCCATTGTAGTACGGTGCGAAGCGTTGGATCACGTCGGCGCGATCCTTGTTAGAAGCACTATCTATTTGTTCCACACCAGTGACACCGGCTTCAACAATCTGGCGATGCAGGTAACGGGCTGTGTCTGCGAACTCGGTAAAAATGAGTACCTTCTGGCCAGTTAGCGCCTTCGTACCTAGTAAGCGGATAAGCTTTTTGAGCTTGTCGTCGCGCGCCGGCTCAATCTTACGGCTTTCCTCAAGAAACTTCATGATCTGGTCGAGATCCATGTAGGTCTCCTGTATCATCTCGGAGACATCATACTCTTCAGGTTCGAGTCTTTCGACTGCATCCAGTATCTCAGGTGAGATTACATCCTCTTCAGCTTCATCATCATCATCATCATCGCCCCAAAGCTCCAACTGGCGCTGATTCGCATACCCAAGGATCTCGGCATTCAAGTTCTTCCACCGCGTCAGACGTTTCTTTTCAGATTCGCTGTCACTGTGGGCCTCAATGAAAGCAAGCAGCTTCCTCATCAATCGGTCACAGGAAATCTCGAAAGCCGCCACCGAGCTCTCAAAGCGTTTCAGAAATA
>CAZEIY010000376.1:0-4605 GCA_964512375.1 uncultured Rickettsiales bacterium
CATCAGCCGTCCCCAACACAGTGGCTCACTCTCGCTGGTGGGCAAGATCCCCAAGATCAAGCTCCGCTTCGGCGCATCGCTGTCGGGTAAGAGCAGCTATCTGAGTGAAGTTCCCAATCTGCAGGGCACTGGCCTGGTAGGCGAACAGGAGACCATCCTCAGTGATCCGGTCATCAACCTCAGCGCCCACATCAGCTGGAAACCAATTCCTGCCCTGGAGATTCACGCCAACTTCAGCAATCTTCTCGATCAGAAACGAGAACCTGGCGACTACGATCGCCTCGAGGCCCCCATGGGAAGGGCGGTGTCGGTTGGTGTGCGAATGCGGTTCGACAAGCCCAAACCTGAAGTGGAGGACGAGAACGATGAGTCTTGAGCGAAGCTGGCCTGTGATCGCGTTCCTGCTGCTGGCTGCTGGCTGTGGCCCCATGCTCCCCGACGACGACGACGACGATGACACCCTCGAGACCACATCCCTCGACATCGACATGTCCGACGGTGAGGCCTGGGTGAGCATGCGCGAGGGGCGGGTCCTGGAAGCCAGCGAGGTGACCGACGACAACTGGGACCTTCATGTCGATGGCTGGAACCTGTTCCTCAACGGTGGCGCCAGTGGGCCCGGCAATGGGGCGGGGATTCCCTTCCGCGACCTCGATCCAGATCTCACCTTCGAGCAGGTCAACCGCGAACAGGACATCCTCTACTTCCTGTTCCAGGACGACTACGGCTCCGTTCTGAGTACATGGTGGGCCTACGGACTGCGCGGTGGCCACACCGTGTACTCGCGCTTTCATCGCTACTGGCTGCACGACGCCGGGCGCTGGTGGAAGCTACAACTGCTCAGCTACTACGAGTTGGTCGATGCAGCTCCACAGGCGGCCCACATGGGCTTCCGATGGCAGGAAGTGCTCGAGAGCGGCAACGGCGAGGTGCGCGAGTTGACCGTCGATGCAACGGCAGGTGGCATCTCAGCGGCACCTGATGACCCCCTCAACCAGTTCCGCTACGTGAATCTCGAGAGCGGTGAGATCACCCGCCTCAGCGATGAGTCAGCGGCAACGTCCAGCGAGTGGCACATCGGCTTTCGGCGCTTCTACATCCGGCTTAATGGTGGCACGAGTGGCCCCCGGGGAGTGGCCAGCTACGACCAGGACGCCGACGTCGAGGAGAGCGATGAGGGCCTGCTCGAGATGACACCAGAGAGCGCGCTTGCGAGCTTCGAGGCGCTGTCATGGAGCGATCGTCCCGGTGAATCCGTGCTGGTCGAAGACGAGATCGCGCCCATCCTCATTGGTTGGTACTCAGGCAATCCAGGCGCCGGCGCCAGCGCCCTGCCCATCCCGTTCCTGGCCTCTACCGCCAACGACAGCGACCGGGCCAAGCTGCGCGTCACCTCGCTGGTCGACGGCGACCAGGACAGTCCGCAGTCCATCGCACTGGAGTACGCCCTGCTTCCCTGAGCGAGACGAGCCAAGCCCCCATTTCGCTGCGACAAGTTACCCTGATCTCATCCAGTCTCCAGGAGGTCACCATGAAGCTGAAGAACCTGTCACACCTGCTCGCAATCCTCCTGCTGCTCGGGCTCAATGCCTGCGAACGACCGAGCGACGACGATGACAGCGGAGCGTCTGACGACGACGACAGCGCAGTCGCCGATGATGACGATAGCGGTGAGACACAGATAGGCCCTCAGCCCACTGTAATCTGCGGGCTCGATGGGAATGGAGACGGAACCACAGAGGCCAGCGACCTGCCCGTTGGCCAGGACTCAGCCCTAGCGATAGCCGAATCCGTCCGAGTCGACGACTCGTACCATTGGATCACCGGCTGTTTCGCGCCTCACACCACCACATTAAGCGCAGATCCTGGTGGGGGATGGCTGCTCAGTACCAGCTTCACCCAGACCCCCTCAAGCGGCTCTGCTAACGAGGCGCAGTTACGCATCCTGTTCGGTGCAAACGAAGCCAGCACTCTGAGCGTGGGCGAATGGACTATCAACGAGGCTTGGTACGTTGGCCGCATGATGGACGAAACGCTGAAAGAGCAGAGTCAGGCCGTTGACCTGCACCTGACCGGCAACGACATCTTCCCCACAATCGTCTTTATCAGCGATGCCTCCGCAGACCAGGTCTCTGGCCGACTGGTCACAGACATTGATGCAGCGAACTATGCCACCGCACGACTCGTCTTTAGAGACATCTCCATCGAGGACAGCGGTATCCCAGGCGATGACGACGACAGCACGCCAGACACCGGTCCCTGCGCCAGCTATGTGGGCCAGGCGACGACAGCCGAGATCCTGGCGACGCCACGCGCTGACACCAACATCGAGGCGCTCGCGATCTCGATGACAGGCACACTGACCGCACCGCAGGCCGTCTATGACCGCCTGGTCACGGACATCGACGCGATCCGGACCATGATGACCACCATCGCCCCCGGCGTATCCGCCATCTCATATCGACCTCCAGACGACATGCAGAGGATGATGATGGGCTTTGATTCAGCCAGCCTGGCAGCAGTGCAGGCCGGCACCTACACCGACTGGGACTGTCCCAACCAGTGGTACGAGATGCAGCAGGTCGACGCCAGTTCGTCCTACGTCCTCGTCGAATTTGAAGGGATCTACAACATCCCCATGCTCGCGGCGGAGTACGCCACCTTCCCCGGCGTGCAGTACGCAGAACGCAACGGAATGATGGGTGGAGGTCCCACCATCTGCGGAACCATTGACGGCGACACCTGGCACATTCTCATGGTCAACGGCTACGGAGACTGCCCCTCTGGCTGCATCAACCGTGACTACTACTACTTCACCACGACCTCGACGACAGCGCCCGTGGCCGGAGGCGAGTGGTCCAACTCATCGGGCACCACTGCGCCAGCCTGGCAGACCACCTACGCCTGCTACTGAGCTGCATCGCCCAGACTGAGGCCCGAGACCGCGCCGCCTGACCACTGCTGTTGAATCGTGCGAGCCTCCTCGAGCAATTCAGCGTCTTGTGGGGACTCCTCGGATGCGCTCAGATCGATCTGCTGTGCGGGGTCATCGAGCAGGTTGTAGCGCTCGAGGCTCGCGCCAGGCCCGAGGATGACGGAACGCCGCCCATCACGAACGGCGATACGCATCCGAGTACTCTCTGCCGCCTCGCTCTTGTCCGGCGAGTCACCGGCCGAACGGCGCTCCGGACGCACCTGGGCAGACGAGGCAACCGTAAGAGAAGGCCGCTGCCCGTCCGCCGCCACACCCACATCCGCCGCTCTGTCCAACCAGCTGCGGCCTGAGATGGCGCTGCGTAGGCCGAGGAGCTCGGATGCGCTGGCTGGCAGATCTCGGTGCTGCACCAGAACGTCACTCACCCTGCCCGTCGTGCCGCCGGCCGGATGCACCAGGAGCGGCACCCGCAAGACCGGCTCGTAAGGCGAGAACTGGTGGCTCATCCAGAGCCCATGCTCGGTCAGGCTCTCGCCGTGATCTGCCGTGACAATCACCGCCGTCTGCTCAATGGCGCCACGCGCGCTCAGCCAGTTCAGCAGATTGCCAACCGCGGCATCGGCGATCTGCACCTGCCGTTGATAGCCGCGCACCTTGCTCTCGAGAGCATCCTGGTCTTTGCAGCCGCGCGCGGCCTCCAGTGGGGGTGGGGTAGGCAGCAGGTCAGCGAATGGCGCATCGTTGTGCAGCTCTTGGGGAAACGAACAGGGGTTCGGTAGGCCAGAGAGAGGGGAGTTGCCCTGTGCAATGGCCGGATAGGGGCTGTGTGGATCGAACAGGTGCATCCACAGGAACCACGGCCGCTGAGACCGCGCAATGAAGGTCTTGCTACGCTCCAGCGCGCGCGGCGCTGCGGCGCGAAAGACAGGCCGCACGGTGCGGCGACCCAGCTGCTTCAGCAAGCGGACTGCGATCAGTTCTTCAAGACCCGCGTGCTCGTGCAGATCCTCGTGGAAGCTATCAAAACCCCGCGCGAAGCCGGCCTGGCCACGCAGCACGGCACCCGAGACCACCGCACCGGTCGCGTAGCCCTCAGCGCGAAGCAGCTCGGGCAGCCAGCGAGCGCCAGGTGGAACGCTGGCTGCGTTACTGGGCATGCCCAGCTCCCAGGGTCTCAAGCCGCTGAGCATTGAGGCATGGGCAGGGACGGTCAGGGGCGCATGCGAGCGGGCTTCACTAAAGACGATGCTAGTGCGGGCGAGCGAGTCCAGGCCTGGTGTGAGGGTGGACGACACCGCCGCTGGATGCGCCGAGAGGTGATCGTAGCGCCAGGTGTCGATGGTCACCAGCAACAGGTTGGAGCGAGTCTGCTCGCCCCGCAGCGACGTGGCAGCATCCGATCCAGGAGGAAGCAGCGCGAGCACTCCTGCAAACAGCCCCAGTGCCAGGCCACCGAGCAACACCAGCGCTGGGGTCGTGGGGCGCATCCGCTCCACCGCCAGCAAAGCTCCCCAGGCAACCAGCGTGGGAAGAATCAACACCCAGAACAAACCGGGAAGGAGCGAGGCGCTGACCTGCATCTCATGGGCGGCACCGAGCCAGGCCTCGCCAAAGAGCAAGCGAAGCGTGGCATCCAGAAAGAGCACGGAACACAGAGCAAAGAGCGGTGG
>CAZEIY010000377.1:0-4603 GCA_964512375.1 uncultured Rickettsiales bacterium
CCGCATCCGCTATTTCGCCGAATGGCTGGTACCGGTTGGCTTCGGAGCACTGCTTGCTCCCGAGTTGCTTCTTGCGGCTGCTCCCCTGGTGGTCTACCTGTTCAGCCAGGCGCAATGGGAGGCCACCTGGGATGGGCCCTATATCCACCACCCGGCACCTGCGGTCGCCCTTGCCGCCGCCGCCGCGGCCATCGGCTGGACGAGGATGCTCCGTCGACGCGCGCTCCCCCCGGCAGTGATCATCGCTGTGCTCGCGGCCCTGCTCGCCTGGGAGGCGCGCAACATTCATGCCCACTGGCAGCCTCATGTGCTGCCCGAAATCGCCCCCTGGCTGGTCCAGGACGACGACCGGTATCAGTCCATGGATGTCGATGACAAGGAACGCTTGAGAGATCGGGTGCGAGGGGTCGAAGAGCTCCGCAAGAGGGTTCCCCGCGATGCGGCCATCGTCACCGACTACGACACCTTGCACCTGTTCTCAGGCCGCTTCGCGGTCTACTGCTATCAGCAAATGGAGATCGATCCCGTCGCGCCGACACAGGGTATGTCAGAGCCTTTACTCCCCTACAGTCCGACCCTCACGAGCAGTCAGATCTCCGAGCACGCCGACATCCGCTACCCGGTACCGAACCCGCCGCGGCGGCAGCCCCGCTGGGCGCTGGTGCACCGGGACCACGAGCCCTGGCACGAGAGAGTTCAGGCAGCTGGACTGAGCCGCGTCGCAGCCGCCTCCGAGTGGGTGCTCTATGGACCGATAGAGGCGTCCGGACGGGATCCCGGCTAGGATCGGACCGTGGATACCGTCTTCGAAGAACTCTCACTCAAGGTCCGTGCTCGCTATCCGTTCGTCTATTTCTTGACCTGGGAGGAGGAGCGGGCGCTGCGCGGCATCCGCAAGCTGGCAAAGGATCAGAAGCGCCCGCTGTGGCAGTGGTCTGTGGTTTCGGGTTTGCTACTCAAGAAGGGCGGAGTGGAAGCCACAACGTCACCGGAAGCTGCGCTCAGCCACCTGGCCGCGCAGACCGACCCGTGCATCGTCGTCCTCAAAGACTTTCACCAACACATCCACCGAGCCGAGGTCTCCAGGCAGCTGCGTGATCTCAGCCCGCTACTCTCTGAGCGCAACCAGATCCTGATCTTCCTATCACCGCACGCCGTCGTTCCCACTGAACTCGAGAAAGACATCGCGACTCTCGAACTGCCCCTGCCTGGACTCAAAGAAGTCGCACGCCTATTCCACACACTCATCAAGGGCGAGAAGATCGAGGTGGACCTGGAGCTCTTCGAGCAGGTGGTCAAGGCAAGCCTCGGCCTGACCGAGAACGAGATCAAGCGCGTCTACAGCAAGGTCCTGCTACGCAGCGGATCGTTCTCTCGCGAACAGCTGGTCGAGGTGATCGCCGAGAAGAGTCAGATCATTCGTCGCTCGCAGTACCTGGAATTCCACCCTCTGAACACGACCATGGGCGAAGTCGGCGGACTGGAAAACCTCAAGGACTGGCTCAATTCCCGCACCGGCTCCTTCTCAGAGAAAGCCCGCTCTTATGGGCTACCACAGCCGCGTGGCGTGTTCCTACTCGGGGTGCAGGGTTGCGGAAAGTCACTGACGGCCAAGGCGATCGGTGACCTGTGGAAGGTGCCTCTGCTGCGCCTGGACGTTGGCGCCCTGGTGCTCGGTGCATCCTCTGCCGACGAAGGACTGCGGCGAGCTATTCGCATCGCAGAGTCCATGGCTCCCGTGGTGCTCTGGGTAGACGAGATCGAGAAGGCCTTCGCTGGGGTGGATAGCGGCGCCGGCGACAGCGCTGGAGCTGCCCGAATCTTCGGTAGCTTCATCACCTGGCTCCAGGAGAAAGACGCCCCTGTCTTTGTGGTCGCAACAGGAAACGACGTCAGGCGACTGCCACCGGAGTTGCTCCGAAAAGGGCGCTTCGACGAGATCTTCTGGGTAGACCTGCCAGACATCCACGAACGCGAGGCCATCTTCAGCATTCATCTCAAGAGGCGTGGCCGCCCCACCGCAGACTTCAACTGCTGGGAACTGGCCGAGGTCTCCGAGAAGTTCTCAGGCGCTGAGATCGAGCAGTCCATCGTCGAGGCCATGTTCCAAGCCTTCGCCGAGGACCGCGAGGTGGCTACCCTCGACATCCTGCGCGCCGTACGCCAGACCGTTCCCCTGGCCCGCACCATGGATCAAGCAATCAAAGAGTTGAAGGAGTGGGCCCACGATCGTACCCGTCCCGCCACCTACGACAGTCGCAGGGTCGACTACTTCAGCTTGTGGGAAGAGGCCAAGCTCAGCGAGGAGGCTGGCTAAAGCGCTCGACGAGTTCAGGGAACAGGCGCTTCAGTTCATCCAGATGCGCTGACTGAAGTCTCTCGCGCCACTCTCCGGGAACCCCGCTGCGGTAGTGATGCATCGGGTCGCTCTCACCACGTGCTCGACCGCCAGAGAGCGCCTCGAAGCTGTGCCGCCCGAGGAGCGCAGTGAGCCCGCTGGGAGCGATCGTGCCGCGCCCCTCACCCTTCCCGCGGACAAGCGCCAGGGCGGCCAGGGTTCGAGCACGCAGGCCGCTGGGCTGCACAGAGTGCGAGCCCGGCGCTGGCGCCAACAGCTCGAGGTGATCGAGGGCGCGGGTGAGGCCAGCCAGGGGCTGAACGACCAGATCCTCAAAGCAAAGTTCAAGCACGCCTTCCTGCTCATAGTCCCACTCCTGCATCTGACGAAACTGCTGACGCCGGCACTGAAGTTCTGCGAGAAGTCCCTCGTGCTCGCTCAACGACTCGAGCTCAGCGCGGTGCTCTACCAGGCCCTGCCAGTACTCTGTGGGATGACTGTAGCGATGCGAATAGTACGAAGAGACGAGCACATCGCGAGGGTCACGGACAACATGCACGCCGCGCAGATCGCTCAGCCCTCGAACCTGCGCATAATCAGCGTTCATGTAGACGAGCACCTCGATGGCCTCGTGCTGAACGAATGCGCTCAAGTCGCCGCCCACCATGTCCGCGTCGAATACCTGCGCGAAGCGATGACCGGTGTGCTCACAGACCTCCTCCAGGAGGCCGCTCAGCCAGGTAGAGCCGCTACGATGGTGACAGAGCAGGGCGCGAAGCACCGCTACTCGCGCTCGTGCTTGAGAGGCCTCTCCATGAGCGCAGACGCCAGCTCACCCGGAGGTCGGTCGTCGTACAGGATCTGGTGCATGGCAGTGACCAGTTGCATGTCCAGCCCCATCGAGCGGGCGAGCGCGAAGGTGGAAGCCGTCGTCTTGACGCCCTCGGCCACCTGACCACCGAGGCTGGCGGTCACCTCTTCCAGACTCATTCCACGGCCCAGGCCCTTTCCTACGGTCCGGTTGCGGCTCAGATCCCCGGTACAGGTGAGCACCAGATCTCCCATGCCTGCCAGGCCCATGAAGGTCAGCGGGTCTGCGCCGCGAGCAACTCCCAGGCGACTCATCTCAGCGAGTCCTCGGGTGATGATCGCCGCGCGGACGTTGTGACCAAAACCCAGCCCGTCCCCGCAGCCCGCAGCGATGGCGATGATGTTCTTGACCGCACCACCCAGCTCGACACCCACCACGTCCCTGGTGGTGTAGACCCGGAACGAAGGCCCGGAGAACAGCCCTTGAGCTCGCTCGGCGACCTCGAGTTCGTGCGACGCGGCAACCACTGCGGTGGGATGCCCCTCGAGCACCTCACGGGCAAAAGACGGCCCCGAAATGAAGGCAAGATTACCGTGTAGTGCCGATGGTAGCTCTTCGCGCAGCACCTCATCCATTGTCTCACCGCCGGCCTCGATGCCCTTGGTGGCACAGACGACAAGGCAGTCGTCCCTCAGCAGTGGCGCCACATTGCGCGCAAGGATGCGAGTCACGTGGGAAGGAGAGACGAACAGCACCATCTCCGCGCCTTCAACGGCACACTCCAGCTGATTCGTAGCGACAAGACCCGACAACTCGAAGTCCGTCATGTAGCGGGTGTTACGACCTTGCTCGTTGATCTCGTCCGCGTGGCCGGGTTCGTAGCACCACAAGGCGACTTCGTGTCCAGCACGAAGCAGCACGGAACTGAGCGCAGTCCCAAAAGAACCAGCCCCGAGAACACCAACCTTTCGCCTGCCTGACATCAACTACCCTCTGCTGGCCCTCAGGCCTGCACTCCAAGTTCGCGCAAGCTCTGGGTCAGAGAGGTCTTCCGATCCGTGCTCTCCGTGCGGCGACCGATGATCAGAGCACAGGGCAGTTGGTAGTCACCTGCAGGAAAGCTCTTGCTGCGAGTGCCGGGAATCACGACGGACCGGGCCGGGACCCGTCCTCTATGGACCACTTCCTGTTCAGCGGTGACGTCGATGATCGGAGTGCTAGCGGTGAGCACGACGTTGGCGCCGAGGACAGCCTCTCGCTCCACTCGCACACCCTCGACAACGACGCAACGCGAACCGACGAAGGCGCCGTCTTCGATGATGACCGGTGCACTGGAAGCTGGCTCCAGGACCCCACCCAGTCCGACTCCACCGCTGAGGTGAACGTCGCGTCCCACCTGCGCGCAGGAGCCCACAGTCGCCCAGGTGTCCACCATTGTGCCCCGCCCTACACGC
>CAZEIY010000378.1:0-4539 GCA_964512375.1 uncultured Rickettsiales bacterium
ATGTGGATGAGAGAGATATGCCGTTCATCGAAGGCGAACGAACCCCTGAGGGCTTCTTCCGAATCTCTGGTGGCCTCGACATGGCCATTGCTCGCGGGCTGGCCTATGCCCCCTACGCCGATCTCATCTGGTGTGAGACCTCGACGCCTTCACTCGACGAGGCGCGTCGCTTTGCACAAGCGATCCACGCGGAGTTCCCCGGCAAGCCCCTCGCCTACAACTGCTCACCTTCGTTCAACTGGAAGAAGAACCTCTCTGAGGAAGACATTGCGTCCTTCCAGGTGGAGCTGGGCAAGCTCGGCTATCGCTACCAGTTCGTCACTCTGGCGGGCTTCCATTCGCTGAACCTGTCGATGTACGAGCTGTCCGCGGACTACTCGACTCGCGGCATGGCTGCCTACTCTGAGCTGCAGGAACGAGAGTTCGCTGCGCAGAGTCGCGGCTACAGCGCTGTGCGCCACCAGCACGAAGTGGGAACCGGCTACTTCGACCAGGTGGCCCAGGTTATTTCCGGCGGGGTGGCTTCCACCCTCGCCCTCGTTGAGTCCACCGAGAAGCAGCAATTTTGAGCCAACGATAACCCCGCCGGGCTCTCCGGCGGGTCAAGAGGAGAAGCAATGTCCCAACGCGTCATGAAGTTTGCGGCCGCTGTAACACCCATATCAACCCCGCAGTCCTCTGAGCCAGATCCCGGTACCAGTCAGGTGAACAGGGAAGGTTATCTGGACAAGGCCCTGGACCTGGCGAAGGTCGAGAAGTTCGAGGATGCCGTGGAGCTCTGGAAGGTCTACGGCGAGAGCTGAGCCCCAGCTAGTATCCCAGCCGGTTTGATGGGGCCACTCATTGTGGCTTGCATCGGGCGGTGTTCGAGTGCCGGCTGGGTCGTCACAAGGCGCTGGATGGTTGCCCGGGCGCAGCTTCCAGGACCCAAGCCGGGTCGGGCTCTATGGATGGGATTCCTTGCGGCCAAAAAGCTCGACGTCGTTCACGCGGAGCCTTTTCATCTTGTCGTAGAGAGCGCGAGGGGAAATGCCAAGGGCGACGGCGGTGTGGCTTCGATGGCCACCGTGTCGTTGCAGGGTCTTCACCAGGATGTCCCGCTCAACCTCGAGAAGCGTCCAGCCCTCATAGGGATACGGTGCATCCTCTGGGAGCAGAACCGTCGGTGCCACGATCGCGTTGCGTAGGGCTACCGGGAGAAAGCGCGCTTCGAGTTCAGGGCCTCGGCTCATGCCGCATACGGATCGAATTACATTCTTGAGTTCTCGCACGTTGCCAGGCCACGAATAGCTGCGAAAGGCTGCCCACCAGGCCTTGGGCAGAACCTGTGCGGGGCTCTGCGCGGCCAGGAAGTCCTCAATGAGCAGGGGGAGGTCTGCAGGGCGGTTGCGTAGCGATGGGATCTGGATCACGAAGCCTACCAGGCGATGGTAGAGGTCCTCCCGGAAGCGGCCTTCCTCGACGGCGGCTCCCAGGTCTCGGTGTGTGGCACAGACGATGCGGGTGTCGATTTGTATGCTCTCGTTGCTCCCCAGGGGACGAACCAGGCCATCCTCCAGGAAGCGGAGCAAGCTCGGTTGGACCGCCAGCGGCATGTCACCGATCTCATCGAGAAAGAGGGTTCCCCCGCAGGCTGCATGGATCAGCCCTTTGCGTCGCTCACTGGCACCGGTGAACGCGCCTGGTAGGTGACCGAACAACTCCGAAGCCACCAGACTAGGGGTAAGAGTGGTGACGTTGACGGCAACCATGGGGCCAGCACATCTGCTCGATGCCCGGTGGATGAGTCGCGCAAGGAGCTCCTTGCCGGTGCCGGATTCCCCGTGCAGGAGCACAGAGATCTCGGTGGTTGCCGCCCGCTTGGCCTGATCCAGCGCATCGACAGACGATGGGTCGACGCCCAGCCAGCGGTTCTCGCGCGGCTGCTCTTGAGGTTGTTGGTCGCCTCGAACCCGGCTCGTCGGTAGCTGTCCCTCGGGCTTGGAGTCTCGCTGGAGATCCTGGACCTGCTGACGGAGTTCCTCGTTGGTGGCGCGGAATCTGCTGAGCCACTCTGCTTTCTCCAGCAGAAGTCCGACCTGTGCTGCGCACGGTACGAGCAGGGAGATCAGTCCGGGGGCGAAGCGTTCGTTGTCGCTTCGGCCGAGCACCAGCGCTCCGCGTCGTTTCTGCCGACTTGGGTCACGACGACTGCCGCCACCACTCGCGGGAAGTGGGATCGTGATCAAGGAACAGATGTCGCCAGGTACCGGCCAGTCCAGGGCAGCGCTGTCCTCGCACAGCGCTCCGGGTCCTCTTAATCGAGCTTCGCTGGGAAGGAACCAACGCTGAACCGGCTCGGAAGGTGTGGCGATCGCCTCCGAGGTTGCCAGCCACTCGGGTCGTCCGGACAAGCTCTTGTGGATCAAGAGGTCACCTTGTCGCGGGCCCTGGTAGGCGAGGCAGAGCCAATCGAAAGGTGCCAGCCGAAGTAGGCCGTTGGCCACGGCTTGAAATGTGGATGGGAGGTCGACGCCTCTGCTGAGGTCCAGCAGGACTCCGACCAGGGTCCGATAGTCGCTGTCCTGGGCAGGCAAGGGAATGACAGTTGACGAGAGCTTGGTCGCGGGTTGTGAGCGCATGAACATCATTTAAGCGCGGCGATGTTGCGGAAGGATGACGTTGATCGTCACATCGCCACAACAAGTTCGGCAGTTTCTGCCGTACAAACCGACTTCCGCCGGAGCGAGTCATTATCGTCACAACGAGCTGATTTTACAGCATAAATAGACCATCTTCAGGAGTGGCCCGGGCCTTGCTTCTGGAAGCCTTCGCACACTTCGGAGGTCTCTGCATGCAGTACAAGTCGTTCTGGTTGGTTGGTTCGCTCGTGTCGGTCGCCCATCTGGGAGGCTGCTATACACACGAGCAGGTCTTTGGCGCTGGAGAGGTCGAGTTGGGCGAGTACGTCGTCGGCCTCGATGCTTCGACGAGCGAGGCTGAACTGGTCCGCCTGGCTGAGGCCAAAGGTCTGGTACTGCTGGACTATCGGCCAGGAGAGAAACTCGCCGTTCTTGGTGACCCGAACCACACCACGACTCTCGAGATGCTGGAGCAACTGCGGAGCTCCGAGCACACTTCTTATGCCGAGCCACAGTTCATCTATCGCGCCTACGCCCCTCCCGATGACTACGGTGAGTACCTCTGGGGCCTTCAGAACACGGGGCTCGCAGGGGGAGTTGTCGGCGCAGATGTCTCGGCCTTTGATGCTTGGGAACGAGCGACGGGCGAGGGCGTCGTCGTGGCGGTCATGGATACAGGGGTGGACAGCAACCACCCCGATCTCTTCGACAACATGTGGCGCAATCCTGGTGAGGTAGCCGGTAACGGCATAGACGACGACGGCAATGGCTACGTGGATGACGTCCATGGTTATGACTTTGTCGACCGCGATGGCGTTGCTGAAGACAACTGGGGTCATGGGACCCACGTCGCGGGCATCGCGGCGGCTGTGGGCAACGATGGCTATGGAGTGCCAGGACTCGCGTACCAGGCTCAGGTCATGGCGCTCAAGTTCCTCGACGTGGACGGTGGCGGATATGCCTCGCAGGGCGCTGCTGCGATCCGCTATGCGGTCGACCAGGGTGCAGATGTGATCAACATGTCGTTCGGTGGGCCCGGGTACTCGTATGCCATGCGAGATGCCATCGAGTACGCCCACGAGCATGGTGTGATGGTCTCTGCAGCTGCTGGCAATGAGAGCAGCGATAACGATTCGAGGCCTTCCTATCCTGCGAGCTATGAGCTGGAGAATGTAATCTCGGTCGCCGCCACTGACCGCAGGGATCGGCTGAGCAGCTTCTCGAACTACGGCGACTCGGTCGCTCTGGCTGCTCCCGGTAGCGACATCGTCTCAACCTGGCCGGGAGAAGACTGGAAATACCTGTCTGGAACTTCGATGGCAGCACCCTTCGTCGCGGGCGCCATCGCGCTGCTGCGAGAACTCGCTCCGCAGCACTCGGTCAGTGATCTACGCAGGGCGCTTCTGGAGACGGTGCAGGAACTGCCGGAGAACCCTGACATGGTGGCGAGTGGAGGTCGCCTCGACACCGCTGCATCGCTCTCCTGGTTGGCAGAGGAGCTTGGTGTTGGGGGCGAGTCCGATGCACCGTCCGGGCCTGTTGAGGACGAAGCACCCATCGACTGGATCTGGGTGCCCCATGTCATTCAATCGAGCCATCCTTATACCAACCAGCTGGACAAGGAGTGGCTGGTTGAGGCTCCCGCCAATGCGAGGGAATTGAGGCTCCATTTCGAGTCGATTGATGTCGAAGAGGACTACGACTGGCTACGACTCTCTACTACCGGGGGCGTTGAGTTGACCTCGTGGACCGGGGACTGGGCGGAGGTGGTCTCCGAGCCCCTCCCGTACCGCAGCATCGTGGTCAATCTGGAGACGGACTATTCGGTGACGGATTGGGGCTTTGTCCTGAGCGGTTATTCCTGGCGCTAGTTCCGAAGAGGAACGTGCGCTGTTCGAGAGACTGATCGCGCGTCAGC
>CAZEIY010000379.1:0-4539 GCA_964512375.1 uncultured Rickettsiales bacterium
GCCAAGCCGAGAAATGACGAGGAGACCGACAAGATTTACGAACCTGGGCGTAGCAATCCTCTGGGACTACGGGCTCGCAACCCAGGCTTGCAGCTGTTGCAGCAGCTTCGTGACGAGGCACACCGATTCTCGGTCAGCCACCACCGCAAACAGCGAAAGAAACGCACCCTCCAGTCCGAGCTCGACGGCATTCCCGGCGTAGGACCAGTGCTTCGGACAAGGCTCCTGCGGCACTTTGGCAGCGTCGGCAAAGTGCGGGCCGCTCCGAGCAGTGAGATCCGCGCTGTCCCGGGGGTTGGTGCTGCACTCAGCGAGACCATCGCGGCAGCTCTCCGACGCAAAGAGTGACCCCACAGCCTCAGGAGACGCGCGAAGGCAGACGAGACGGTCTATCCTTTGCGCCTGCGGGCGGGAGGATTGGGCGCCCGAGCAACAGGGACATCGATGTCGGAACAGGACGAGCCGAAGACAACAAGCGGAATGGAGCAGTCGTCTCGCCCCAAGAAGCGTGGCTCGAGCGGACCTGTACCCTTCGGACCCTTCCGCCTTCTCAACCTGCTCGGCCAGGGAGGCATGGGACGTGTCTACCGAGCGGTCCGCTATGGCCCGGAAGGCGGCGAGGAAGAGTTGGCCCTCAAGATTCTGGACCGCCGGGCCACCTCGACAAGATCGCAGGTGCGTGCTCTGGTCGATGAGGTCCGTCTGGGACAACTGCTACGCCACCCCAACATCGTCCGCACCGATGAGCTTCGCAAGGTAGGGGACAGCTATTGCATTGCCATGGAGTTCGTCGATGGTTGGCCCCTGGACCGTCTGGTAGAGCTTCACCGAACGCAAGGTCAACCGATTCCACTGGTCACCGCACTTGAGCTGATGCTGGGTATCGGAGATGGCCTCACCTACGCGCACGACCTCACAGACGAGGAAGGCCAACCTCTGGGGTTGGTTCACCGAGACCTCAAGCCGGGCAACGTGATGATTGGCCGAGATGGCTCAGTGAAGCTGATGGATTTCGGCACCGCGAAGTCGGCAGCCAACCTGTACCAGACCGAAGACGGCGAGACCCGCGGCACACCGCTCTACATGTCACCCGAGCAGGTCATGGGGAATGACCTCGACCAGCGAAGCGACATCTTCAGTCTCGGCTCCATCCTCTACGAGTTGGTCATGCTGGAGCCGTGCTTCAAGGGCAACAATCTGGTGATGGTCATGCGAAATGTCGCCGATGCCGACCTCGAAGAACAGCGCGAGGACATCGCAGCAGCGGCGACCGCTCTGGAGCCCATCTTCTCCCGCTGCATGCAATCGGATGCAAAACAACGGTTCCAGTCTGTGCCCGAGCTGTCCGAGGAGTTGCTCAAGCTCCACAAGAGCCGCCCCCCTGGTCCGTCGGTTCACAGTTGGCTGCTTACACTCAGCGGACACACGCCCGATAGCACGACCGGCGACTTCGGCTCGGTCGCTATTCCTGGCACGACGAGTGAGCTACCCACCGCCAATGTTCAATCGCTGAACACTCGTGAGCTGAAGACGGCCCGACTCGCCCAGGCTGCCACGGAGCAGGAAATCCTAAGGACGACTCTGGACCCTGAATCAGCGAAGACTCAGGTCCTGTCCGCGCAGGAGCCAGACTCAACTCCACAGTCCCAACAACAACGGTTACCACCCGAAACCGCCGACATCCTGACCACCACTGAATTCCTTCCCGGACAGGAGGAAGGGGGGGGGCTCGACCAGGACACCCTGCCGGGTCGCCGGCCCAATCGCGCAGCTCCTGTTCAGTTTCGCATAGAGCCCGAGGCCGAAGCTGAGGCACTCCCCATAGTCAGTTCAGAGTCGGCAACTGGCTCTATCAAGCAACCGGACCGTTCCTCGAAGGCAAAACGCCCCACAAGGAAGACGCTGCAGATGAAGCGCAAACATCCTGCGCAATTCTGGTTCAGGCAGTTGTTACCGATGGGGCTCTCCATCGGCCTTCTACTTGCGCTGATGCTCCTTCTTGTACCGGCGACCATGATCGACACCCTGGAGTCCCGAGTCAGCGACCTGTTGAGCAGCGTGCTTCCAGATTCGGGCAACGAAAAGTCCAAGATCACAGAGCCTCCCGAAGAGGGAAAGAGGACGGAAAGCTCATTCCTCAGCGATGTCGCGCATCTCGATGCGGCCGAGGTGGTGCTCGGCTCGACGGAGAACCCTGCTGTTCCCCAGAGCCCCAATCCCATCGCAGTTCCACCCTTCGACATGATGATCTATGAGGTCACTGTGGGCGACTTCAAGAACTGGTGCGCCAGCAAGGCGGGCAAGAAGGACTGCGCCGGCTGGCAGGGGCCGGAGGACTGGCAGGATAAGCGCCATCCAGTGGTTGGAGTGAGCTGGTTCGAAGCGGCTGCCTTCTGCCAGAACTGGGGGGGAAGACTACCTACCGAGAGTGAGTGGGAGCTGGCTGCTCGGGGCCCCGAGGCGCGGACCTACCCCTGGGGCAACGATTGGAGTGCTGGCCGCGCCAACTACTGCGATCTGGGCTGCGACTCCCCGTACCTGCCCACCACCTACGAAAATGACGGCATCACACATACTGCGGCCGTGGATAGGTTCTCCAAGGGCGCCACTGAATCAGGGATTCATCACCTCGCAGGAAACGTCAGTGAGTGGACGTTGGACTGCTGGACTACGGGCCACGCACGACGACTCGACTGGCGGGCCGGCAGCAACTCCTGCCACTTGAGGGTCAAGCGTGGAGGAGCGTGGAAGCAGCCAGTCGCGACCCTATCCGCCTGGTACCGCAGCTCAATGCGTGCTGACGCACGATCCAACCAGGTGGGGTTCCGCTGCGTCCAGGGACGAGACCCGTCCTGAATCAGGGACTGCTGCTGCTCGAGGTGACCGTCACCAGGAATATGAGGTCCCACTGACCGAGAATGACCGAGCCATCGCCATACAAGGTGGTCGGAACGATGAAGGCAGTGTCGCTGAACATCGTGGCCAGAGTTGATGCATTGGGCTCGATCGTGATGGTGAAGTCGACGGTGTTCAGAGCGGGCACATCGAAGTAGGCCACCGGATCGACATTGGCTACTGCACCAGTGGGGTCTTCCACCACCATGGACAGGTCATAGGTGACGTTCGAGGTGAACTCCTCGATACCAGTGACAACCTGACTGACAATATCGTAGCCATCGCTGTTGTAGACCATCAACTCGTCTGTTGAGGTCGCTCCGTCCGCGTTCAGATCTACATACGAGTCGGTGAACTCCGCGACCTGCTGCATAGCCTGCACGGCATCGGTCGTTCCAGCAGCGACTCCGATGGCCTTCGCGTCGATAGCATCTAGGGCGGCCTCGAGCATCGGCGGGACAGCATCCGTCGAGCAACCCGGTGGAGGCACCGATCCTTTGGGGCCCTCTCCGTAGGGAGGAAGTGCGTTTCTCACCGTCGCATCCGTGGCGTACACGAGGATGGGAACTGCACCCTCTCGGAAACCGTTCCCGCCCTTTGTACCGGTTCCCTGCACACCGCCGGACGCGATTCCTGGAGCTGTGCCACCGAAGGCGTCTCCGAGCATCGGGGTGAAGGGAAGCACATCAGTCGTCGCGTCGAAGCTGCCATCGCAGTTCTGGTCGTAGCCCAGGCCACTCGCCGCCTGGTAGAGAGCCTCGATGGTCGACTCGGACCAATCATCGCCTCCGTCAGCAGAGAGCCCCGCGAGCGCCTGCTGCGTCAGAGCCAGGTCGCTGGTCTGCTGCTGGCGAGGATGGTACGGCTTGTCGCTACCCGATCCCATGTCTCCGTAGTTGTAGTCGTCGAAAGAGGCGACTCCGAAGGTCAGGTCAGGGATGAGCGCGCCAACCTGAGCTACGACCTGCTCGAAGTTGTTGGTGACATCGTCGAGAGTACCCGTCATGGAGCAGGTCTCATCGAGAATAAACATCACATCGCCCAGCTGGATCTGAGTGTCATAGGTGATGACGAGTTCCTGAACTTCGTGGCCATAGACCGTGACACTCTGACCTCCACAGACGTCCAGGGAGTCGCGAGGATCGGAGCCACAGAGTTCTTCCTGAAGGTCAGTCCAGCCGTCCCCGTCGCTGTCAGGGTTGGTTGGATCAGTGCCCTCTTCGTCCCCGTCGAGCACACCGTCATTATCGGAATCCGGATCGGCCCAGTCGGCCACACCGTCGCCGTCACTGTCTCCCGAATTCTCTTCGTTGTTGTAGAGACCATCACCGTCGAAGTCAGGGTCGACGCTGTCCCCTATGCCGTCACCGTCGCTGTCCAGATCGAGGTAGTTGGGGATGCCATCACCGTCAATGTCATCCCAGCCCTCATCGCCGTCGAGGATGCCATCACCATCGCTGTCCAGATCGAGGTAATCAGGAACGCCATCACCGTCACTGTCGCTGACACCTTCGACCGAGTCGGGAATGCCATCACCATCACTGTCTGTGTCTGTGGAGTTGCCCTGCCCGTCGCCGTCAGGATCATCCTGTCCTTCAACTGAATCGGGGATGCCGTCACCGTCGCTGTCACCGTTGCCTGTCC
>CAZEIY010000380.1:0-1948 GCA_964512375.1 uncultured Rickettsiales bacterium
GAGGCTGGGGCACGATCTCGTCTCTCCAGGCCGCACGGGATGCCAGCACACCGTGCTGCTCCACAGCGGGTACGCACCTGGTTTTTGCGAGGTGGCGGCACCAGCGCTGCGAGCCGTTCCATCAGCTCCAGCCGCGACAGCTGGATGGCACCCGTCCCATCAGCCCAGGGCTGCTTCAGGCGAATCACCACCGTCCCGTCTTGGCGGGTCTCCAGCCTCGACTTGGCCAGCGGTGGTCGGGCGATGTACCGGCACAGGCGCTCCAGCCCCTTGCGGTCACGCGCACCGATCACCACGCCGGCGTGCAGACCATAACCAAGGATGTTAATATCTATGGATATATACATCCATCAATGAGGGTGCGCCAATGAACCCGAACGTGCTTGGATTGATGCAGCGCCTCGCACGCAACCCGAGCGAGGCAGACTTGTTCTTCGGGGATCCCGAAAATTATCTGCGTGATGAACCCATCCCTCAAGTGGATCGGGAGGCCCTTGTAGGCCTAGATCGCGACGCTCTTATGTACTTTGATGTTGCACAAGACATAGAGCCGGGACTGGCCAAGGAGCATCCGAGCAACCGGAAGGAAGGCCGGCATATTGCCACCTTTGCAATTGGTATCTGGGGCTGTGTTGCCTACGTCTTGTTTTGGCTGCTCGCTGGGGGGCAGTTTTGAGTCGCCTCTCTCAAAATCCGGGGAATAGAACCTCAGAGCGACAGCCAAGACGGCGCAAACCTGGACGGCTGAATCACGTGCGGCTGTGGATCCTCGCTATTGGAATGATCGCCATTAGCTTCCACATGTACTCCTGGTATTACCTGGGTTGGACAAGCATCGGAAAGCTCAGCTTTAGTGGCTTCACTTCATTGCTTGTGGGTCACTTCAACATGGCAGCAGTGTTCTGCCTTGTATTGATTCTTTCCCTCATCCTCGGTGGTCGGATCTTTTGTGGCTATGGCTGCAAGCTGTCTGCATTTCAGGAACTGACCGAGTGGGTCTACCAACGCATTGGCTTTCGGCCTGAGCTGATCCACACCAGGGCGCGGATGGTGCGCCTGTTAATCCTCGTTCCATATCTGTTGCCTGTGCTCTACACTTGGCAGGAGGTTGGCCTTACGACGGCGTACTATGATCTGGGTGCGGTGGAGCCATGGACTGCGGATATTCCTCAAACAGTCCTCGGTTCGGCCTTCTATTTTGGATCGATCACCTTTGTGCTGACGGCCCTGTTTGGACGACGTGCCTTTTGTCGGCTGGTTTGTCCCTTTGCCTTGTTCTTTCAGCTCTTTGAGCGTCTCCCCTGGATTCCCCGGGTGCACCAGCGCAGTCGCTGTATCGGTTGTGATGTGTGTACCAGAACTTGTCCCATGGGCGTCGATGTAGCTGGCGACATTCTTAGAACGGGTACCGTGCAGGATCCTGAGTGCATTCGGTGCATGGTCTGTGTGGATGTGTGCCCAGTTAAAGGGCTCCAATACACCCATAAGAAGCCCAATTACCCTATTCAGCAGCCAGCAATGGAGCCCGAGTTTAGGGAGAGCGCATTCCCTGTATGGTTTGACTTTGGTCTCGCTACATTCGCTACGATTGGCGGTGTGTGGGCCGCTACCCGAATCACGGGCTTCCATGTCTTCTTGGGCGCATCTTGGGGCTTGATCATCGGTGCCATTGGCTGGGTCGCGGTTCGGACGTTCAGAAGACAGTTCTCAAAGAATACGAATCAGCAACAGGTTTCGAAGGAGGCTACAAAATGAAGTCTGCCCTATTGGTCGTCTGGCATCACCGGATGGTGTGGTGGCCCGTCGTTGTACTCCTCGGCATCTTGGTGTCGACGTTTCTCTTGTTGCCACGGAGTCAGGCACCCTTTGTCTATGCCTTCTTCTAGGAGTCGGACTCGAGCAGGTCGCTGATGCGACTGTTTTTTGCCCAACCGTTCACCCGACTGTT
>CAZEIY010000380.1:1958-4529 GCA_964512375.1 uncultured Rickettsiales bacterium
GTCTAGGTGTTCGCAGGAGCCCCGGCCAAACAAACATCGGTCCTCTTCTACTCGGGCCCCGATAGCGCCGAGCACTTCCTCGAAGCTCAGCATGTCAGCTGATTGGCCGAGGATGAATCCTCCCCGGTGTCCAGCCTTGGAGACGAGCACGCCCCCCTGAGTCAGTTTTCGGAGCAGCTTCGATAGGTACGTGGGGGAGGATGTTGCAGATGTCAGCAATGTCAATGGCACGCATGGGCGTGTCACCGGATTTAGCAATGCAGCAGACCGCCCGCAGTGCATACTCGGCGGATTTTGATAGAACCATGCCCCGCTCTCCCTTTGTGTCCACTATAGCCGTTGACGATGTATTTGTTGGAGGGTTTATACTGCGTCGCAGTACTGTTTCCGTCGAAGAACGGTCTTGGTGACTGACAACAAGCTGAGGGGGGGGCTTCAGTTCTCGAAGATACACCCACCATAGAGTCGGGACATGATCTGCACGCTGGCTTGGTAGCAGCCAGGGCAGGCATCTACCTTGTCACGACAGGCACTTATTTCGGGGCTATTCCAGAGTTCTTGGATGGTGTTGTCTTTGAGGTTTCCTACTGCTCTGTGGTCGAGTCCGCATCGAACCAGGTCTCCATTCGGAAGTAGGTAGATCAGATCCCTGAGCTCTCGGCAGGTAAACGGATACTGCTCCCCACGAAGCTGTCGCGTGAAGGTGTCTCGCACCAAGAACCGGGAGAGCAGGTGGTCCACACCAGGAAGCTGCTTGCGCAGCCCAACCCGCTTGTCATGGAGGCCCCTCAGGGCCGCCTCGATATCCGAGACCATGATCACTTTTTGCCTCTCCCCTTCCTCTGGAGGCTTGGCACCGATGAGGAAAGGGTCGAGGTTCACTCCTGGGATGAGGTCTGCACCGACACTCTCTGCGAAGTCCACCATGTAGTCGAGCTCGGGAAGTGACTCGTCCGTCAGCGCAAAGTTGATTCCGAGCTTGAAGCCATATTTTTCTCTGAGGTCTGCTACCTCTCGTACAGTCTGTGTGACTTGCTTCCAGCTGCCCTTGGTGCCTCGCATTTGGTCATGGGTTTCCTCCGTACCATCAACTGAAATTCTGAGCTGCAGACCTGGCCAGGCAATGGCATGAATCACATCGACAGTGCGCTGGGTGAGCATCCCATTCGTGGTCATTTGCAGCATGAAGGGGTCGATGATCTCTCTTACACCGGAGAGGATCTCGATGATGTCCTTGCGTACCAGGGGCTCTCCGCCGAGGATCTTGACGATGTCGAGAGACTTGAGCTGTTGAAAGGCCGTGAGCCATTCCTCGGTGGTGAGATCCTCATGATCCTTGAATCTCCAACTGGGGCAGCACTCACACTTTAGGTTGCACTTGAAGGTGACGATTAGATGCCCGGCATGGGGTGAGGGGATCCAGTCGGGGCTCAGCCGCCTCATCGCTGCCGATGTCGCGATGTTCTTCCATGCTCGGAACCGTGGAGACAGTTGGGGTAGGTGTCTCAATGTGTCTCCACGCCAGCAGAATTCATATCGATGTACGCCTCGGGTCGGCGGATCACATGCTGCTGTACAGGTTGGGTGTGAATGGATCGTTACCCACTCACTATATTTGGAGTGAATGCTAACGGTCAAGCCTGTGGAGGTGTGAATATGATCTCACTCTTGTGTTGGTTGGATTGCCGAATTCTTTTTCAGGTGAGATGTCTTCCTCACCCCAGTCACGGTAGGCTGACACTGCAGCCTTGAAGGCATGGGAATCGAAGGCTGTCGAGCGTTGGTCGTGGGACGAATGAGAGTTGGGTTAGAGCCCAAATATGTGGCTTGTATTGGTGAGCATCGGGGCCCACGCTGGAGGGCTTCAGTCTCGGTTTGACCTGCCCCGACCGGTGGCTGGTCACGCCGTCTTTGATCTTCATCTGGGGGTCGATGGGGTGGTCTCCGGCGACCAAGAGCTTCGCCCGTATGTGTGCGGAGAACTCAGCCCATTCAAGCGCGTGGGCATCGAGGCCTGCGGCAACGGTTCGGGTGTGCTGCACCAGTCAGACGGTCCCGATGTGGCTCACTTCAGGCTCCGGGCTGCTGCCCTCGCATTCGAGGAAGGTCGGACCCACGGGATGGTGATGGTGGGGGCTGGATTTACCGAGGTACAGGGCACCGCCGACCGGCCCGGTTTTCGGTTCGGAAAAGCCGATGGGGACCAGGTGGAAGCCGCCGGACCCGAAGCATCGATGGGCTTGAAGGGCCGGTACTGGGTGAGCCCCCACAGTCACATCGCCGTCGATCTGGTCGCGGGCACAGCCTACATTCCAGGCGCCCCCACTGTGATGGGCTGGGCGAGGATCCTTAGTGCGCTCTTTTCTCCCTGATGTCTCCATTTTTCAAGTGCCCCTGATCCCATGCAGTTCCGACCGGGATGCCCCCCAGATGTATGGGCTTGCGCAAGCGACAGGATCTGCAGGAGCCCTGCACCGAGGTCATTGATGCCCGAATCACGGATCATTTGGTCGTGGCAGGTGTGGTGAAATACCCAAGGCCTGAGCCCTTTTGTTACAGGTCTGCCAATAG
>CAZEIY010000381.1:0-4526 GCA_964512375.1 uncultured Rickettsiales bacterium
GAAGCCACCGCCCCTACCGGCAGACTGCAAGGTGGGCGAGTTCTCTTTGATCGGGTGACCGTCGGCGGCACCGAGAATCTCATGATGGCGGCATCACTTGCCAAGGGTAAGAGCGTGCTCGAAAACTGTGCGCGCGAGCCAGAGGTCCGCGACCTTGCCGATGCTCTTCGATCCATGGGTGCAAAGATCAGTGGAGACGGCACGTCAGTCATCGAGATCGAGGGGCAGGACCAGTTGGGCCCCATGGAACACACGGTGATCCCCGATCGGATCGAAGCAGGTACCTACATGGCGGCGGCGGCCCTGACCCAGGGGGACGTCAAGCTCATGGGCGCTCGACTGGAGCACCTCGACGCCCTGATCAGCAAGATGGCTCAGGCCGGCGTAGAGGTCCGACGCGAGGGAAAAGGGCTACGGGTCCGTCACCACGGCGAGCTGCATGCGGTCGACGTCGAGACTCGCCCTTATCCAGGCTTTCCCACCGATCTACAGGCTCAGTTCATGGTGCTCATGACCCGTGCGACGGGCAGCTCAACAGTCACCGAGACAGTCTTCGAGAATCGATTCATGCACGTACCCGAGCTCAATCGTATGGGAGCCGACATCACCACCCGCGGACGTACCGCCTTCATCCGAGGGGTACCGGAGTTGCACGGAGCAAAGGTTATGGCTACCGACCTGCGCGCTTCCGCTACCCTCGTCATCGCTGGCCTGGCCGCCAAAGAGAGGACAGAAGTGTTGCGGGTCTATCACCTCGACCGCGGCTACGAGCGCATAGAAGAGAAGCTCGGCAAGCTGGGTGCCAATGTGAAGCGGGTTCCCCAGGACTGGGAAGGCTGAGAACGGTACCAATTCGAGCCAACAATCGCGCTTGTCCTTGCTTCCTGAGGCCAGATCCCCTAATTTCCCGGCCGCTCCGATTGAATTCGACCTTTGCGGCACGATCAGTGGGGAGCGGCGCTACTGCGCAGAATGGAGGTGATGACCATGTCTGGTGTTCGAGTACGTGAAGGAGAGCCTTTCGAGAGGGCTCTGCGTCGTTTCCGTCGTACAGTCGAGCGTTCTGGTGTCCTCAAAGAGCTCCGTCGCCGCGAGTACTACGAGAAGCCCAGTGTGCGCGCCAAGAAGAAGTCACTTGCCGCTCGCAAGCGGAGCAAGAAGGCGGGAAGAGAACTCTAAGAGCCTCCCCCCAAGTTGCCGACAAGATCCATAATGACGGCCCCCGGTGATCACCGGGGGCCGTTGTCATTTCGGGCGATAGGCGACGCCCACGCCTAGAGGATCTAAACAATGCCGATGTTCAGTCCCACGCTCATCCAGGACGTGCTCGCACGGATCTCGATCGTGGAGTTAGTGCGGACACACGTGCAATTGCACAAGAAGGGGGCGACCTGGAAGGGGCTCTGCCCATTCCACCAGGAAAAGACCCCAAGCTTCGTCGTCAACGAGGCCCGCAAGAGCTACCACTGCTTCGGCTGCGGCAAAGGTGGCGATGCCATCAGCTTTCTACGGGAGATCGAGGGTCTGGGCTTCGTAGATGCCATCAGCGAGCTGGCTGATCGGGCAGGAGTCTCCCTCCCCAAGGAGAAGATGAGCCCGCAAGACGCCGCCCGAGCTGGTCGGCGCGACAAGCTGCACCGCGCCAACTCCGTGGCGGCCACCCACTTCAACAAGGTACTCAACAGCGAGGAGGGTGCCGAGGCGCGCGCTTATCTCGAGAGCCGAGGCTTTGACCTGGACTTCGCCAACAAGGCGAAGCTCGGCGTTGCCCCCGACAGCTGGGATAGTCTCTCCAACGCCCTGCGTGCGGCGGGCATCGACGCACGGATCGGAGAAGAGGCGGGACTGCTCGTCGCCAAGAAGGGTGGCAGCGGTCACTACGACCGCTTCCGCAATCGACTCATGTTCCCCATCACAGAGAGAGGCGGCAAGATCGTCGCCTTCGGGGGCCGCACTCTTGGCGATGACACGGCGAAATACATCAACAGTCCCGAGTCCCCTATCTACAACAAATCTCGCACCCTCTATGGCCTCCATGAAGCGCGCAGCGCTATCCACCGTGCCGACAAGGTACTGGTGGTCGAGGGCTACTTCGATGTGCTTGGGCTCGCCCGTGCTGGACTGGACTTCGCAGTGGCGCCTTGCGGAACGGCGCTGACCGAACAGCAGGTCCGAGCGCTGGCAGGTCACTCCCCGCGTGAGGTAATCCTGCTCTTCGATTCGGACAAGGCCGGCAGAAAGGCGGCCATGCGGGCCCTGCCCATCTGCCTTCAGCAAGGACTCTGGCCCAGCTACCTCGCTGTTCCCGACGGCAAGGACCCGGACGACTTTGCCCGGGAACACGGCGCGGAAGCCGTGCAGGAATTGCTGGGCAGGGCCCGTCCGCTGCTGGATGTCTTCATCGAGGACACGCTACCCGGACCAGGCGACGGGCCCCAGGCCGCAGACGAGAGCCTGCTCGCCTTGTGCCCCATCCTCTCAATGCTCAAGCCCGTCCAGCAGGCCAACTCGATTCGCCAGGTGGCGCGCTCCCTGGGCGTGGACGTTCGCCTCGTCGAGGACATGGTTCGGAACGCACGTCCCGCACAGCGCAAACCGTCTCGTAGGCAGCCGCCCCCCACTCAGCGCTCTGCTCCGCGATCTGACTCTGGTCACGAGCGGAAAAATCGACCCGGCTCCTCGCCACGCGGCACACAGAGTAGCCGGGCCGCGCACGGCCCCCCCGGCCCCGATGGCCCGCCGGACTTCGATGACCGCGACTTCATCCCCGAATCAGAAGACTTCGACGCACCCTTCCATCCCGACGAACCAGTGGGCGGGCCCTCGATCCAACCGACTCCCCCGCAGCGCCAGTTGGTTCGACTGATGATCCAGGACCTGAACGAGATCGCTCCCCTGGTGGAACAACTCCAGGTGAGTCAGTGGCTGAATCACGCCGATGTGGAGCGCGTCGTGGCCCGCCTGCTCAACGCAAATCGCGAAGGACGAGTGCCGCAGAGTACCGAGCTCATGAGCGACATTCGCGACCTCTCTCTCCTGACCGACATGAGTGAGGTGCTAACCAGCGAGGAGGCGTGGTTCCCCGCCGACCGCCTCGAGCAGGCGACCCGAGAGTGCATGGTGCGGCTGCGGTTGGAATGGATGCTCCGGCAGCGAGCGCGACTCGCTCGTGACCTCAGCGCCCAGGAACGGACCGGTACGGCGGACCCGGGCATGCTGCTGGAGATTGCTCGCCAACTCACTGATCTGGACCGTGATGTTGAGCGCGCCCGCGTGCACCTGGGATCTTTGTAAAGACTCGCACTGATCCGAGAGAGGATCGACCGGGCACCGAAAAAGCCATGTACCATTAGAGATCCGGGCTCCCAGGAGTTCAGAAGAAAATCCTTTGAGGTTTGAAGGGTTGCGATGGTCAAGAAGCGAGAATCACAGGACTCTGGGTCGCGTCGAAAGACGCGAGGGTACCTCTCCGTAGAGTCCGGAGAAGTAGTGAGCGAAGCGGCGCCTGCTCCCCCCCAAAAGTCGGCGGTGAGTTCGCGGGAAGCAGCGGACCTACTTGCCGTAGCCAGTCTCGAGGGGGACGGCCCAAGCGTCGACACGGAGGGTGCTCTTCGCAAAGCCCAGACTCGAATCCTCGCCAAGAAGACCGAAGCGCTCTTCGACCGCCGTGAACGTCAAGAAGACGATGCTGGTCGAAGTCAGGACCCCGTACGCGCCTACCTGCGGAAGATGGGTACAGTCTCACTTCTCTCCCGTGATGGCGAGATCGTCATCGCGCGGCGAGTCGAGATCGGAGAGGTTCGTACCAGACGAGCTGTCTATGCCACCGAGTTGGGTGCACGGTTGCTTCTCGAGTTCATCGCCACTCCGCCACGGCCTCCCCGCCGCGAAGCTCGAAAGCAGAACGTAAAGGAAGATGAAGAAGACGCCCCGGCCGAGGAGCGGAAGCCCAAGAACCTGCCCGATGACCATCCCAAGCTGGTCAAAGCTCGAGGTGCCCTTGAAGCGCTGACCGAGCTTGAGACCAGGTGTCAGCGGCTTGATGCTTCCAGCCCGGATGGGAAGCGAGGCGCCATCGAAGCCGACCTGGACAAGCTCGACGAGATCCATGAGGCCAGCTTTACTCAGCTGCTGACTCTCGGTGTCGATCGGAACGTTCACCTCAAGGTGGTCGAAGAGTGGAAGAAGCCAGTCAAGAAGATGCTCAAGGCGGAGCGGGCTCTGGCCGGTATTGCTCGTCACCACAAGACGAAGATCCCTGCCCTGAAGAAGAGCATCAAGGAAGCAAGGGCCGCTCATAAGAAAAACCGCAACGCCGACCCGGCTCAGCTCGAAGAGTTCCTTGCCGTCGAGCGCCAGATCAAAGAAGCGGAAACCGTCATCAAGAGCACCACCAAGGCATGTGGACTCAAGATTGCGCCGTTAAAGGTCAACTACAATCGAGTCTGTGCTGGAGAGCGGTCGACTGATATTGCCAAGCACGAGTTGATCGACCGAGCCATCAAAACCGTCCTTGAAAAGAAAAT
>CAZEIY010000382.1:0-4522 GCA_964512375.1 uncultured Rickettsiales bacterium
CCGAGGGCGCCAGACCCCCGCCGCGGACGCCACGACCTCACACGGACCGCTCATCCTGTTCGGCCCACCACAGCCGATAGCCGACAAGGTCGGCGTCATCTTCGGTCACAGCTTTCTCGTCGGCAACGACCTGGGAGAGGGGCCCCTCATTCTCGTCGATAGTGAGCGAGCCGATGTCGACATACAGCTTCTCCAGAACACCATCGCGGATAACAACTCTGCCCGACTCCTGGAGTTGGGTGAGGCACAGCCCGCTAGCACGATCACCCTCGCCCGCAACCTGTTCGTACCTGGGGATGGTCTCTCGGCAGTGGACCCGCTGATTCATACCGCAGAGCCTCCGCGCATCCTGACCGTCACCATGAACACCACACCATCATCAGTCCGATGGACTGACCAGGAGACGGTGAAACACGCACTGATCGGTCCCAATCCAGTGGTCGAACTCGAATTTCAGGATGCTGCGGAGCTGGAAGGGCTGGATGACTGCAGTCGCTTCAAGGCGACCTGCCCCAGCTTCACGGGCTCAGACTGCGGCCTGCTGCCATGGGGCGAACTCCCTTGTGCCGTCGACGAAGCGATTGCCTGGCTGACAGCCCCTTCAGTAAGTGAGTCGATAGGAGGAGCGTGGCCATGGCAGACGGACTTCTTCCTCGTAGGTGCCGGAGGTTCTGCCGCACCGGGGGCAACAGGCGGTAGCTGCAGCACTCATCGAGTCACCTACGATAGCTTCGCGGGACAGGGTGACGGCGATGGCTTCCCCGACGTCGTGGATTGTGACAATGAGGACTCGGAAGTACAGCCCGTCCTTCCTTCCGACGACGGCTACGCCAGCGAGTTCTGCGACGCCAGCGAGGCCCCGTGCTTCGTCTGTCCTGCCGGCACGATTCCCAGGCCGGAGCCGGAACCGGAACCAGAACCGGAACCGGAACCGGAACCAGGGCCAGAGCCAGAGCCAGAGCCCCCTCTCAAGGAGGCCGACGAACCGTATCCGGGGCCCTATCATCTCGTCCACCCAGGCTGCTACCAGGGGGGCTGCGGCATCAGCTACGACTGTGAGTCAACAGCGAGCAGCAACTCTGGGAACGCCACTACAGCTTTGACCCTGGCTCTTCTGCCCCTGGGATTGCGGAGAAGAAGGTGAGGGCTGGTCGCATGCCAGCGGGCCAGGACACCATTTTGCTTCTTGGTAGCGCTACGCTGCTGCTTCTTGCTGCCTGCGGACCGAGCCTTCCCGAGCCTCCCGACGAGCTTCCTGACAGCGTCGAGCTCTACCTCAGCGACATCGACTACCGTCGGGCCATTTTGGAGCGCGACCTCCTCAGCACCGACAACCTCTATGCCCAGCGACGCCTGCAGAACTATGGCCTCGCTGCGGGATACTGGGAGAGCCTCGCCGAGCGTGACCGGCCCTCGCGCCCCCTTCTCAGCGAAGATGTCGAGCGCCTCGTGGCAGGACTCGACCTGGAGCTTCGAGCGGACGAGATGACGAGTCTGAATCCAGCACAGCTACCAGCTGGTGAAGAACAATGGCGTGATCTGGGTCGACGGGTCATGGAGGAATATCCCCTGCGAGCCGATCCCACCTACGAGACCCTGGTCACACTGCCGGGCGCACTCGCCGGCGTTGGCTTTATCGAACGCGACGGCATCTGGAGCGGGCTGAGGGTCTTCGAAGACGAAGCCGGAAACGCGCGCATTGGCCCCAGCTGCAGCCAGTGCCACTTCAGCGAGGCGGAGGGCGGCGAGTTCTCGGCCACCCTCGCGAACAAAGACATGGATATTGGAAGCGCCTTCCTCCTGGCGCTGGGGCGCGATCCCGAAGTACCGCTGCCCGAAGACGAGGACACGCCGATTGGCGAGCTCCATCAGCTGGGACCAGGACGCGTCGACCTGCTCCTCGACGGCGTCTTCAATCCGTATGCGATACCCGACATGGGAGGTATCGCCGACCAGCCCTACCTGCAGCAAAACGCCAACTGGCACCACCGAGGAGCAGTCACCCTCGCGATTCGCTGCGAGACCCTCTTCATCACAGCAGGAGGCGAGCACTTTCGCATCCCCCGAGCGCTCAGCTGGGCGGTCTCGAGCTATCTGCGTGGACTCGCGCCACCGACCCCGCTAGTCGAGCCAGATGACCAGAGCGCTGCCGGAGCGTTGCTCTTTACTGAGTTGGGCTGCGAGTCCTGCCACACTCCACCCAGCTACACGTCCGAAGTGCTGGTGAGCCTGGATACCGTCGGCACCGATCCTGCTGCCGGCTCCAGCACAGTCCGGGCTACCGGCTACTACCGCATCCCAAGTCTGCGTGGCGTCGCTCGCACCGCACCGTACCTCCACCATGGCGCTGTCGAGAGCCTCGAAGAACTCTTCGATCCGGACCGCGAGGAGCCCGGCCACCCCTGGGGCCGCGACCTGGACCCTGATTCGCGCGAACAGCTCATCGCGTTCTTGCGCTCCATCTAAGAGACGCACTCCGCTCTGGAATGCGCAACTCCAAGAATGTCCCTTGCCCCTCAAGGCAACGTGGTTATCCTTCCGCCAAGCCAGAGCCGAACTACCCGTGGAGCATGCAATGAGCACTGATCAAAACCACAACGACGAGGTCGCAGCAAAGGTCACGAGCCTTCGTGATGCCTTCAACTCTGGCCGGTCTCGTAGCTACGAGTGGCGACGCACTCAGCTCGAGGGGCTCCTTCGCCTACTTCGAGAGAATGAGAAGGCGCTCGGTGACGCGATGCATGCCGATCTGGGTCGTTCCCACTTCGAGGGCTGGGGAAGCGAAACCAACTTCGTCGCAAACGAGATCAACCACACTCTCAAGAACCTACGCAGCTGGATGAAGCCAGAGCGTGTTCCAACACCCACAGCGATTCAACCCGGCAACTGCCACATCCACCGCGAGCCCCTGGGCGTGACTCTGGTGCTGGGCGCCTGGAACTACCCGGTGCAGCTCGCCCTGGCCCCTGCAGCCGCCGCTATCTCTGCAGGTAACTGTGTGCTCATCAAGCCCTCTGAGATCTCTGAATCCTGCTCGGCGATCCTCGCCGAGTTGCTACCGCGCTACGTAGACAGCGACTGCATCCAGGTGATCGAAGGAGGAATCGAGACCTCCACGGCGCTGCTCGAGCAGCGCTTCGATCACATCTTCTACACCGGTGGCGGTCACGTGGGTCGAATCGTAATGACAGCAGCAGCCAAGCACCTCTGCCCGGTGACGCTCGAACTCGGTGGCAAGAGCCCAGCCATCGTCGATCGCTCCGCGCGCATTGGCGTCGCCGCTCGACGAATCGTGCGCGGCAAATTCTGGAACACCGGACAGACCTGCGTTGCGCCGGACTACGCACTCGTACACGAAGACGTGTTCGACACATTCATCGCTGAAGCAAAGAAGGCCATCACCCGCTTCTACGGCGAAGACCCGAGCAAGAGCCGAGACATCGGCCGGATCATCAATGACCGACACTTCCAGCGCATCAGCTCCCTCATCGAATCGGGAACTGTGGTCGCCGGCGGCCAGACCGATGCCGAGAGCCGCTACATCGCGCCGACCTTGTTGAGCGACCCAGACCTCGACTCCAAGCTCATGACCGATGAGATCTTCGGGCCGCTCCTGCCCATCATCAAGGTCAAGTCCACAGACGAGGCCATCTCCTTCGTCAACGACCGTGAGAAGCCCCTGGCGCTCTACGTGTTCACCGGTGACAAGCGCGTCGAACACGACGTGCTCTCCCGCACCAGCTCAGGGGGCGCCTGCGTCAACGAGACCCTCATGCACCTGGTCGCCCCGGACCTCCCCTTCGGTGGGGTCGGGCCAAGCGGCATGGGCGCATATCATGGGCGTGCCGGCTTCGAGACCTACTCGCATCGCAAGAGCGTGCTGTCTCGCTCGACGCTGATCGACCCGGCTGTTGCCTACCCACCGTTTACCGACGGAAAGCAGAAGATCGCCCGTCGCTTCATGTAGCGAATCTGCCTGGCGGGGCTCAGGCCAGCTGTGGACGCCGCCCCACTGAGTAGTAGCTGAAGCCGTGCTCGCGCATCATCTCGAGCGAGTAGATGTTTCGACCGTCGAAGATGACGTTTCCAGACATGCGTTGACGCATCTCGACGAAGTCCGGCCGGCGAAACTCGGGCCACTCGGTGCAGATGACCAGAGCATCAGCGCCGTCCAGGGCTTCGAAGTCATTCCCCACGTACGAGATCGCACCCTCGAGTTCCTGTGATGCTCGCTCGGTAGCAACCGGGTCGAAGGCCACGACAGAGGCCCCCCGCTCGAGCAGCCAGCGAATGATGTCCAGCGATGGCGCCTCCCGCATGTCGTCTGTGCGAGGCTTGAAGGCCAGGCCCCACACCGCAAAGCGCAGCCCCTCAACGCTGCCGCTGTAGTGCTCATCGATCTTGCTGATAAAGCGCGCGCGCTGGTTCTGATTCACCCGATGGACAGCGGAGAGCAACTTCGTCGGAGTATCACTGTCCTCTCCCATCGAGATGCAGGCGAGCACATCCTTGGGAAAGCAGG
>CAZEIY010000383.1:0-4506 GCA_964512375.1 uncultured Rickettsiales bacterium
TCGGTCTGGGTGGCTCGTTACGCCCTGGCTACTGATGCCTGGCGGGGCGCGGTGTACGTGGTCGAATTTGGTCACGGTGAGCAGTACTGGCCGCGCAGCCAGAGCATCGAGGTTGAGAACGCAGCGGTTGTTCGGATCTCGCCGGATGGAGCCTTCGCGCTGGTGGGTGATGCCCGCTATCAGGCTACGTTGAGCCCCTCAGTGACCGTTGTCGATCTCACCGCGGATTGGCAGCCGGTGGTGGTTGCTGAGCTCAGTGGCCTCGGCATCGGCCCGCTGTTCGACATCGCGATCGCCTCGGATCAGCAGCGCGCTGTGGTCAGTGATGCCACGGGTTTCGTGGTGCTCGATCTGAGCGATCCCACTGCGCCGACTCAGCTGGGAGATCGTGAGGTCTATGCCTTCGCGAATATGGCGCCTACGGCTCTGGCGCTGAGTCCCGATGGCAACCGACTGGCAGTGCTCTCGACATTCGCCGAGAGGGTGCGTTTCTATTCGATCACGCCGACTGGAGCGATCTATGAGACCTGGTCCGTGGATGTGGGTCCAGGCACCCAGGATCTTTCGGTCGCTGATGACGGAACGTTGGTGATTCTGGGTGGAGGAGGGGAGGGGGCTATCCCGCCGGACTTCTCCCTCGATAATTCCAGCTTGACGATGGTGGACATGGTGGCGACCCCGCCGACCAACCTGCATGGCGACGGTACCTTCCTTGATCTGGGGAATCACGCACCTGTCCCCATCGACCTGGCGGTGGGGAGATCGGGCAGCGCCTATGTGTCGACGTTGGACTCGAACTTCAGCGACATTCTCGATGCCTTCGGCGGCATTTCTTCGAGCCCGGGCTCGATCAGCTCCTGGTGGGACCTGGTGGAGTCGCTAACTGGTCAGGGTTTTGGCTCCGTGTTGCCGGTAGGAGGCCTGTATTCGGGGCAACTGGTCATCGATGATGGATTGTTCAGCGCCTTTGGTTTTCAGGCCGGCATTGACGTGCGTCCCGACGAACACCTGTATGTCTCTACGGTCATCGGACTGGGCTGGACGCTCGAGGTCCTGACGGGGGATCACCTGGCCTATTTGAGCCTGGATCTGGACTATGGCGTTGGGGTTGGAAATCTCCTGACTGGCGAGGTCGAGGTCTTCCCGATGTTCTCTGAGCCCATCGTCTCGTACATTGACCTGCAGTTGAACTACGACCTCGCTCCCCTGACGGCTCTGCTCCTACCGCCCTACGCCTTTGGTGATGTAGCGATCCAGCCTTGAGACGGTGAATCAAGCTATTTCGAAGCAATAATAAGGACTTCACCTGCTTTTCGCCCACTAAGCGCGTACTGGTAGTTGCTTGCCTCGTGCACCTGCACACCTCGTCCGAAGCGCCGCAGCATGTCGCAGAGTTCAGCAACCGAGGGGAGACCGTCGGCTCGGTAGGAGAGCGCCACCAGCGGGATGGACTCACAGGCCGTAAAGACCTCCTCGAAGGCGCCGGTGACTTCGCTGGCGTGATTCCACGGGTTACTGCGCCGATGCAGAGGCTTGTGTCGACGGCTGGCGTCTAATTGGTCGGACCAATTGTCGTAACCCAGAATCCCCTCGAGGAAGTGATAGAAGCCGTGATAGTCGACTCCGCTTCCACTGCCGCTGGTGTACGGAGGGTCAAGGTAGACGAGGTCTGCGTCCGGAGCGAGCCCCTGGGCATCAAGACAGGTGCTCTTGCAGGGCACGCCGGAGTCGAAGACGGCCTTGTTGTACTCCTTTACGAAGCGTTTCAAGTAGTGATCGAAGGGGCGATCCCAGGTGACCTTGTTGCCGAAGCTGCGCTCGACCTCACGTTCTCGCATGGCGAGGTTGGCGCGATGAAACAGGTTGTAGGGACGCTTGATCAAGGTTGCCTGCCCCAGAGCAGCCCACAGGATGGCTCGCTCCAGCGACTCGGGTAGTGCAGCGATCGCCGGCGCGACACCATCGAGCCATCGATTCTCTTCGTTCGTGAAATAGATGCCGGCAAAGTTCTCGGCGATGAAGCCAACGGTGCTGTTCGATGAGTCCACTGCTCTGTTGCCCGCCGCGAGCACTGCTTCGAGGGTTGTGCTTCTGGCCAGCTCGCTCTGGTTCTCAATCAGCGCCAGGCCTATCTGTTCGTTGAACCGTAGGTAGTCGTTGTAGTGAACTCGCTTTCCTTGTCTCTTGAGGGCATAGGAGACGGAGGCGGTGCCGCCGAAGAGGTCGAGAACACTCTCGAACTCGAGCTGGTCCAGGCAGCTGAGAAGCCACGGGACCAGCTTCCGCTTGCTGCCTTGATAGCGGGTGGTGGGGAACACGCCGCGAGGCTAGCAGCCGCGTGGCGAGCAGGCTCCCCCCTCTTTGCTAGTATTCGCGCCATGCAAGCCATTCAATTCCACAAACAGGGGTTGCCCGATGTGCTCGGGCTGCACGAGGTTGTTGATCCCGAGCCGGGTGCGGGCCAGGTGTTGATTGAGGTGCACGCCGCTTCGGTCAATCACCTCGACATCTGGGTGCGGCGTGAGCTGCCCGGGGTTTCCCTGCCAAGGATTCCGGGCGCCGACGCTTCCGGCGTGGTGATAGGGCATGGCGAGGGCGTCAGCGCCCCCGCTCTGGGGAGCCGAGTGCTGCTCGACCCTGGTTATGGCTGCGGTAGCTGTGAGCGCTGCTCCGAGGGTGAGCCCAGCCTCTGCCGCAGCTATCACATCCTTGGAGAGAGCGGTGATGGCACCTACTGCACCAGGGTCGCGGTGAAGGCTGAGCAGTGTCTGGCTGTTCCCGAGGACTGGAGCTTCGAAGAGGCCGCAGCCTTTCCGTTGGTAGCGCTCACCACCTGGCGAATGTGCGTGACGCGAGGGCAGCTCAAGTCAGGGGAGACGGTCCTCATTCTTGGCGCCTCTGGTGGAGTCGGCGCCATGTGTGTGCAGGTAGCAAAGCACTTCGGCTGCAGGGTCATTGCTACGGCCTCAACCGCTGAGAAGCTCGCGCTGTGCGAGACGCTGGGTGCTGATGTCTGCATCAACTACAGCGACGACGACTGGACGAAGCAGGTGCGCGCTGCCACGAACAAGAAGGGGGCGGATGTCACCATTGACTGTGTGGGCAAGGCGACCTGGAACACCAGCTTGCGCCTGACTCGTGCGGGCGGCAGGATTCTGACCTGTGGGGCTACCACCGGCCACGATCCAGTAGAGGATCTTCGCCACATCTTTTTTCGACAGCTCACCGTGATTGGTTCGACCATGGGCAGCCGGGCTGATCTGGAAGCGGCGCTCGAGGCGGCGGGGACAGGAGCAATCGGTCCAGTGATTGACCGGGTGCTGCCCCTGAGCCAGGCCGGCCGAGCGCACCAACTCATTGAGGACCGAGCTGTACTCGGTAAGCTCGTGCTCGTCCCAGATTCCTTGATGGAGGCATGATGAGTCGTTCTTTTGTCCGTCACTACGAGGTGCGCTTCGGCGAGATCGATCACGCTGGGGTGATGTATTACCCGGCGCTCTTCGATCGCATGCACCGGGGCTTCGAGGACTTCTGGAGCGAGGCCGCTCACCTCAAGTACTCCCAGGTGTTGGACGCAGACAACCTGGGCTTTCCGCTGGTCAATATCGAGTCCAACTTCCGCAAACCATTCCGCTTTGGCGAGCGCCTGCGGATGGAGATCGACGTCTCTCGGATAGGCAAGCGTTCAGTCAGCTTTCGATTCCGCCTCGGCGCTGGCGACGACCCCGAGGTGCGTGCGTTCGCCACCATGGTGCTGGGTGTCATCAACCTGAAGGAATTTACTCCGTGTGCGCTCCCCGATCGATACCGTGGCTACCTGGAGCCCTATCTGCACGGCACGGAAGAGTGACCAGCAAAGAGCCTCGCCACTCCGTCCTGCATCGACCTCGGCTCGGACCTCGGCTAGAATGTTCCTGTGTTTCAGATCTGTCGCGCGACCTCGATCAAGAATCCAGGCTTTCTCCCGCTCCTCAGTCAGTTCCTGATTGAGTCGCATAGTGATCTGCCCGCGGCCCGGGACCTCGAGCTCCTGGATGATGCGATCCGGCAGGACAAGGTGCGCTTCTATATGGCACTGGAGGGCGAGGAACGCGTCATCGGTGTGGTGTCGCTGACGCTGGGTTTCTCGACGATGCGGATGCAGCCCTTCGCGCTTCTGGGCGATCTGTATGTGCACCCAGGTCATCGAGGCAGGGGTGCTGCTGCGGCCTTGCTACTCGCAGCGATGGACGCGGCGCACGAGCTGCGCTGCGGCTTTCTCACCACCGAGACGGCAGGCGGAATGGAGGGGATCCTTCAGCGTTTTGGCTGGGAGCACACGACGGATGTGATGGCGGTCGAGCTCGACCTGAACGCTGCCCCTCCGAGCCTGACGATCACAGGAGATCTCGTCTTCGACTGAGACCGAACTCCGCGGCCCGTCGATTCATCCCTCAGCGCTTCAACTGCGCCCGGGGCCTACGGTAGTCATCCGCCACTGCTGGGCCAGTCATACATCCTTCGTGG
>CAZEIY010000384.1:0-4491 GCA_964512375.1 uncultured Rickettsiales bacterium
TGCTGCCTCAAGCTTGGCTTTGGTGTTGTCTCGAGTCTTTTGCGCTTTGCCGACCTCACGCTCCTTCTTGTCGAGCTCCTGCATCAGCTTCTTGTGCTCGAATCGGGCCTGCTGAAGACGATCTTTGAGGCGTTCGGTCTCGAGCCTTCCCGCCTCGACCTGGTTGCCGGCGAGATTGATCCGGCCCTCGAGATCACTGATCTCTACCTTTGCTTCAGCGAGGGTGTCGGTTTGCTTCTGACTCTGCCCCAGGGCCCTGTCGAGGCGCTTCTGTAGCAGCGTACGCTCTTCATTGAGCCGAGTGACCTCTTCTTCCTTCTTCTCCAGTTCTAACTTAAGGCGTCCTTCTTGGTTAGCGAGCGCGCGGGCCGCCTTGCTCTGTTCACGCTTGCCAGCCTTGATGGCGGCGTCTTTCTTCTTGATGTCCAGCTGCAGGCGCTCCACCTCAGTGGCCAGCTCAGCGGCTTCGCGCAGAGCAGTATCCTCCTGCTCGTGAAGGAACAGTAGCGCGTCGTTCTTGAAGCGACTTACTGCTGTGAGGGAGCCGCTGAGGCGGTCTACTGAGCCCAGCAGAACACCGAGGCGCGAGTTAAGGGCCTGCAGCTCCTCAGACTTCTTGCCCTGATCGTCCTGAAGGTGGAGGACTGTCTCGCGCAGCCGCTTGTTCTCTTCATGTTCTTGCCAGAGGTCACCTTGAGTACGGGCGATCCGGTTGATGAAGGTCTCACTGTGCGGTCGCTTCTTCACCGTCTTTACAAGATCATCGAGGGCTTCGGTGGCGTGCTCCCAGGTGAAGTGCTCGGCGGCCAGCTTCTGAGCAGCGCTTGATGCCTTGGCGATCTTCTCTGGGTGGGCAAGGAGATCCTTGATCAGCTTTGCGAGCCCCTTCTTGTCGCCAGGCTCCACGCACCAGCCAGCCCCGTAGCTGAGGAGTTGCTCGGCTATTACCTGTTGTGGCGAGGTGATGATCGGGAGGCCGCAGCGAAGATAGTCCACCTGGCGGAAGCTCAGGTTGATCTCCCGTTCGGGATTGGGGGTCATCAGATCGAAGGCCACTGATGCCTTGCTGTACTGCTTCCAGAGTTCGTCGATGGCCACCATGCCCTTGAACTTCAAGTGCTTGCTCTTTTTGGGTAGGGAGTCTCGAGGGTCGGCATAGCTCAGGGTGTCCGAGCGGATGCCGTACTCGCCTCCATAGAGATGGATAGTTCCTTCACCAGCGTCTTTGAGGCAGCTGTGTAGCCCCGCCAGACCGGGTCCCAGGTCCGCCCACGGCCAGAACACTCCACCGGCAACAAACACCGGGGCTTTGGGCTTGGCAAAGCTGGGCTGTTCCCTGGGACCAGCGATGGGCACGACGACGCCTGCGGTCTCTGTGCAGTCGATGCCTGCCAATGCCAACAGCGGCAGGTGATAGTACTTCTGCCTCTCGTTGCTGAACACCAGCGCATCAGCTAGCTGGAGTGCGTCGAGGACCCGAACGCTCTCACGTTCATCAGTGCCCTCCTGGAATTGCTGCTCGAGCATGCGTGGCGCGAACAGGTCGAGAATAATGCGGAAGGTACCCGGCGGCAGTCGACGTACCTCTTCGGGTGCCTCGACCAGCACCACGTCGGGGTCGACATAGCGCACGACATCGTGCAGCTCGTGGGTGTCGGTAAAGGCGAGGGGATTGCCAGCAGAACCCAGCTCACCACCGGTGACCGCGAGGCCGCTACCATCCTTCTTCGCCTTTTTTTGCGCCGCAGCGCGCCCGGTCAGTCCGGGACCGAGGGGGCCGCCTGCAACGGAGATCAGTGCCGACTCCATTGGTTCAGAGACTCGCTTCAGATCACCTGGAGGATAGTTCGCCCCCTTCACCTCAGTGACTGTCTTGCGCTTGCTGCTCTTGCCCCTTCCGCTCTCGGGAAGGTCCTCGCGACGGGTGCAGTAGAAGACATCGTGGCCGCGCACGCGCAGGCCCTCGCCGTTGGCAAAGGCGCGCAGGCCGGTACCAACGACGACGCTGTTCGAGGAAGGGGGCATGCCGTGGAGGAGGACGAGAATTCGCACCGATAGACTCCGTGATTCGAGCGGGTGAGCCGGGTTCTGGCCCTGCGTCAACAGGGCAACCTGAGCATCATAGCCGGCTGCGTCTCCCCTCGCGCCGTCGGGCGACTAACAAGCAGAGTCCGAGCAGGACAAGCGGCAGGTGAGCTCTTCGGGTTGAGGGGCCTGTCGACACCTGGGAACAGGATTCGCAACCACCAACGGTTCCGGGACCATCGACTGCAATGAAGCCTACTCCTCCCTGAGCCTCGATGAGGCTCAGGCTGTAGCTCCAGCTCGCGCTATCTCCATCCGTGGAAGGCAGGGTGGGTGAGGCCGCGATGATCAGGGACTGGTAGGCGCCGCCGAAGCTATCGAGGAGGATGGAGCCAGCTTCTGTACCAGCACTTCCGACCCTTGGTGCGAGGTCCAGGTGATGGGTCAAGCCCGCTTCGCCCTCTTCGATGGCGATCAGTCGAAGCTCAAAAGCCCTTGAACGGCCGGTGCTGTCTGGGAGGGTCTCGACGTCGAGGCGAAGTGCCTGAGCAGCGTCCGGAGCATCTACTCGGACATAGCTCGTACCCAGAGTCTGGGGTGCCGGTGGGCTGCTGGTAGCCAGGATGATCGCATCGATGGGCAGCTCGGACGCAGAGTGAGAGGCGACCAGTCCGCCCTGGCCCGCGTCCCAGACTGCGGCTGGTGTATCAAGGTCTTCACTGAAGTCGAAGGCCATCGTTGCAGCACGCTCGATGAAGAGCCCGTATTCAGTGGCGAAGCTTGTATCGTTCTCGCCGAGGACACTGTCGAGGTCGTCGATGACATCGAGCTCCTCTTTTCCCAGAAAGCCATCCCAGAGTTCCTGGTGCCATTCGCCACTGGCGAGGCTCTCCTCGATGCTGGCTGCCAGGAGCCAGGCACCGTATTGAAAGCCACTGGAGTCGTGGCTTTGCAGGGCGCGCCAGGGCTCACGGGTCCATTGCAGGGCGTGGTCCTTCTGCCGTTTGTCGAGCTCGGGATACACAACCCACTCCATGTAGGCAGCGGACGCCTCCACCCACCAGCGATTGGGACTGTCGTCTTCGCCCCAGAAGGGCTCGAAGGCGTAGCGCACCTGGATGGCGTGAAAGAGCTCGTGCGGAGCCAGACTCTTGAGCTTCTGGTCATCCGAGAACCACTGCGTGTTGAGCACGATGTAGGCCATCTCTCCGCCCAGCCCACACGAAGTCAGCGAGGTGAATGCGCCGGTCGTGGGTGAGGGCAGGCGCTCGACGGCAACGAGGAGTTGGTAGTCGTTGATGAGCTCAGGTGGGTAGAAGCCGAGCTCGCTGGTCATCACTTCCAGGCTCTCTTCGAACCACGCGAGGAGCTCTTCGACCCGCTGCTGGGTCACACCCTGGCTCTCGTCGACATTGAAGTGGACGGCGAAGTGCTGGGAACTGCGCACCTGGTCATACGGCCCCAGGGAGTCCAGGGCCTCCTCGGGGGTGAAGCAGGTATCGGCTCTGGCGCTGGTCCCTGCTCCCAGAATGATCAGGCTTAGACAGCATGTCAGGAAGCTGAGGGTGAGTAGGTTGGCTCGGGTTCGCACCCTCTCAGGGTAGACTACCTGGGCTCCTCACGAGTGGCTGGAGGCCCCATACGTCACTAGCTGGCAGTTGCGTGTGCGGGCGGCTACCCTTGAGCTCATGGCCCTTACCAGCCGATCTCTGACCGACTACAAGGAAGACGCTGTCTTTCTGCTCAGTCGCGGACTCAACAAGGGCTGGAACAAGCCCGACTGGGTGAGCGTCAACCTTACGCTCAAGTGCAATCTCACCTGCAGCTTCTGTAAGACCTGCTATCCGGTGCGTCAGGAACTGACCACACGCGAGATCAAGGACATCATCGACCAGATCTATCTGTGGGGCGTGAAGCGCTTCAATCCTATCGGTGGTGAGCCCTTCGTTCGCCCTGACCTCGAGGAGATTCTCGCCTACGCCTGTGAGAAGGACTTCTACATTACGTTGACCACCAACGGCACCCTGATCTCGCCAGTCCGCGCGCGACGTATCGCCCAGATCGCCTACAACCGGTTGCACTTCAACATCAGTATCGACGGGCCGAACCCGTGGCATGACATGGGCCGGGGTGACGGCAACCTCGACAAGACAATTCGCGGCTACTGGAACTTGCGTGAAGCGGATGCTGCTGCTGGCAATCCGGTGCGCAAGGTCATCATTAACTGCATTATCAACAAGCTGAATCTCAGCGATTTGCCCGCGTTCTTCTTCTGGTGTCGCGATGAGTTGGGCGTTCAGGGTGTGCAGTTTCTCAATCTGTTCCGTCATGGAGATCGGGTCGACCCGGACGTTCAGGACATGTGGATCTCGCCAGATCGCTTCGATGAGCTCGATGAGTTCGTGGACTTCCTGATTGGTTTTCAGGAGCACGAGGCGGACGAGAACTTCTCGATCACCAACTCTG
>CAZEIY010000385.1:0-4479 GCA_964512375.1 uncultured Rickettsiales bacterium
TGTCTGTGTTGAGGTCGTCGCAGGTCTCGCCGGTGTCAAGGATGCCGTCCCCGCAGACCGCGAACGCCACCGACGGCAAAAGGATGAAGGTCGCGAGCAGGGCAGCTTGAAGACGTGTTGACATGATGAGTCTCCCTCGAGATTCAGTCCCGGGAGGCGACGTAGCGACGCACGCTCGTAGCCAGGTTCTTGAGGTTGGGTGATACCTGCTTCTGGATGATGTCTTCGATCTGGGGTCGAAACCTGCGCGCGAGCAGCTTGGGAACGCCGGGGACACGCTCGGGGTAGATCTGAAGGTTGATGTCCATCTCGAGCAGGCAGGTCTGGCCGTCTTCGACCAGCTTGCTGCTACCCGAGCACTCGAACACCCCGCCGCCGATGTTCGGCTCGAGCCGCCAGCGTGATGTGCGGTCGTGTGTGGTCCAGGTGGCATAGTCCTTCCAGGTGACGAGCTCGCGCTTGACGAATTTGCGGACGGGGCGCGGGATCTTGCTCATGTCGCCGTACCACATGTTCACCAGCTCGATGGTCTCGCCCTCTTCCTTTCGATCGACCACTTCGATGCGCTCGACGTCGTACAGAAAGGGCACCAGAGAGGGCATGTCGTCGCGGATCAGATAGAACGCTTCATCAGCAGACAGGGGCAGCGGCTCGGAGACATTGATCTTCATGTCAACGATTCTCGCCTATCTTCGCCAGAACGTCAGCACATGAATACGCTTCAGGACATTGCTTCGTACTCGGCACGCAGCTGCGAGGTCGAGTAGCCCTGGCGCCATAAGCCGTACAATCCGAGGGGAACCACCCAGAAAACGACCGCAAGAGTGAGCACGACGCTCGAGGCTGCGGCGTTGGCCTGCGAGACACCATAGGGGGCCAGGACCAGCACAGTGGCCCACTGATGGATGCCGAGTCCTCCTGGCGCGCTCGGGGTCGCAATGGCGAACGAGGTCACCACCATCTGCAGTACTGGCGCGCTCCAGTGGATGTCGACCCCAAAGGACTGAAGGCAGACCCAGACGGAGACTGCCTCTACAGACCAGATGAGCACTGTCCAGGCCAGCGCATGCATGCCGATCAGTGGCTTCTCGAGAATCGCCAGGCCGGCGCGAAACCCGGTGGCGAGGCCAGCTATTCGGCCGATCAGTCCCCCGACGGCACCGGTCCTTTCCGGCGGCGTCTCGAGAGGTCGTTCTGGGAGGTGCTTCCAGAATAGATAGAGTCCGGCGAGACCCAGCAGGGTGATCGCTGCGGCGACCTGCAGCGAGAGATCTACCCACGCTGGCATGGGCACGGGCAGGCCGACGAGGAAGACCACTGCGTAGAACCCCGCGACCAGAACCAGCGCATCGATGAAGCGCTCGAAGACAATCGTCGCGAAGACCGAGGGGAACGGTACGCCGCTGCCTCGCGAATAGAGAATGGACCGCCCGACCTCGCCGAGCTTGGCCGGGAGCGCGTAGTTGCCGAAGTAGCCGAGGAAGAGGGCGTCAAAGGTCAGCCATGGAGGCCGCTCTGGCCTATCTTCTACAGCTCCCAGGACGATATTCCAGCGCACCACCTTGAGGCTGAGGACGACGGCGTGGATAGCGAGCGTGAGCAGTAAGCCAGGGACACTCGCCTCTGCGAATGCACGAGCCAGATCTCCTAGAGGGATCTTCCAGAGCAACAGTCCGAGCAGCACAAGGGAGACGCCAACACCGATGAGGAATCGAGACTTCACGGCTGGTGCGTTCCTATTCTGGACTTGCCTTTGCTGATCGCAAGGTATCAGCCGCTCGATCGCCTCGCCACTTTCACGGGTCGACGCCTTCCTTCGCCGCCTCAATCTCCAGAGTCTTGATTCGCGAGTAGAGAGTTGACCGCGAGATCCCCAACAGCAGCGCTGCCTGGGAGCGATTGCCGCCGGATCGATGCAGGGCGCTCAGCAGCCGCTCTCTTTGCTCGGCTGCGCTCAGACGTGCTGGAGGTACTCGGAGAGTGCCCCCATCAATGGCTCGAAGGCTACGGGCTGTGCTGCTCTCAAGTCCGATGGAGACGAGGTCATCGAGGTCGAGGTGCGAGTCAAGAATTATCGGTCCATCGCAGAGAACCAGGGCGCGCAACATCGCGTTGCGCAGCTCTCGGATGTTCCCGGGCCAGGGGTGTTCCTGCAGGATCGAAGTGGCCAACGGAGAGAGCTCGGGAGGGGCAGCCGTTGCGTGCTGCTCGAGGAAGTGTCGCGCCAGCAAGGTGATGTCACTGCCGCGCTGTCTCAAGGGCGGTAGGGACAATCGAGTGACCCCGATTCGATAGAACAGGTCCTCTCGGAAGCGCCCGGCTTCGACCTCTGTGCGCAGGTCGCGGTGGCTGGCGGTGACGAGGCGAAAGAACACAGGCAGCTCTCGGGTCGCACCGAGCGGTCGCACGGTGCGAGTCTCGAGCACGCGAAGAAGAGAGGCTTGCAGCTCGGGACTGAGTTCGGCGATCTCGTCGAGGAACAAGGTGCCCCCGGCGCTCTGTTCGAAGACTCCGGCATGACGTTGAGCTGCGCCGGTGAAGGCGCCTTTCTCATGGCCAAATAGTGTCGAAGCGGATGTTGAGCTCAAGATGGCTGCGCAGTTGAGCGCCACGATCGGCTTGGCGCCTCGCTCAGAGCACGAGTGCAGGGCCTGTGCAACGAGTTCTTTACCGGTGCCGCTCTCACCGTGGATGAGGACCGGGACATCGAACCTGGACAGCCGCTGAACGAGCTTGAAGATACTGAGCATCGCTGGGCTCTCGCCGAGCATGCCGCACCGCGCATCGTCGGAACTTGTACCGGAGTGTTCGGTGCTGGCCGCCGGTAGCTGGAGTCTGCGCGTGCTGTCGCTCCATCGTGTCCCAGTCAACCTGTTCGCGGCGTCGATGTCGGGGTTGAGAACAATCTCCCAGGATCCCACCGAGATTCGGTCTCCGCCATTCAGCGTTCGGCTGGAGCCGTTGAGGGGTACTCCGTTGCACGAGGTCCCATTCTTCGAGCTGTCCTTGAGGACGAGACCAGCGGATCGCTGTTCGAGGACGAAGTGCTCTCGAGAGAGGCGTCGATCGGAATCTGGCAGCTGCAGGTCGCAGTCTGGTGCTCTTCCGACTCGAAATCGGTGACGCACCAAGGGAAGAATGAACATGTCTCGATCGTGGTGTCGGAAGAGCAGGAGAGGAGCCTCGACTCGTCCGCTGTGGCGCGGTCGGAGCTGTGCGGAGAGCGGAAGGGAAGGTGGCATTGAGGCTCCTTGCTGGTGGGGATCTGAGCGGGTGGTTGAGCTCACTTGAACGAGCATCGATGAACCGACGGGTCATAAAAGTTAGACTGACGATTCGACCCTTCATGAGAGCCGCTCGATGTTCCTCCCGACAGCCACAGAATTGCCTTTTCAGTTCGGTCCCTACCGACTTCTGTCGGTGTTGGGGCAGGGCGGGATGGCTCGCGTGTACCGGGCTGAGAAGACCGGTGACATGGGCTTTTCTACGGATGTGGCGCTCAAGGTCGTGATGCGGCCTCACCCGCGCGAAGACAGTGAGTTCGTGAAGCTGCTCACCAGAGAGGCGTTGATTGGCGGGCTGATGTCGCACCCCAACATCGTCAAGACTCATGACTTCAGTCAGGTCGATGGGCACTACTACATCGCTATGGAGTGTGTGTCCGGAAGCGCGCTTGAGCGCTTGCTGCGATTGGTGGCAAAGGATTCGGAGCTCGTTCCCCCGGTGCTGGCGCTGGATGTGGTGCAGCAGACCTGTCGGGGCTTGTCGTATGCGCACAGCCTCTGTGATCGCTCAGGTCGTCCGCTCAACATCATTCACCGGGATATCAAGCCAGGCAACATCCTGCTTTCTCGCCACGGGGTGGTGAAGATCACCGACTTTGGTATTGCCAAAGCGGCGGTTGAGACGGGAGTGGTGACCGCTACCAATGTGGTCCGCGGGACGCCGCTCTACATGAGCCCTGAGCAGGCTACTGGCAGCGCGATGGATCATCGTTCGGACCTCTTTACGGTGGGCTTGATCCTCTATGAGCTCCTTACCGGTCAGCGCTTGTTCGAGATGAAGGACATCGTGTCGACCATGGAGAGCATTGCTCGAGCGAAGATCGGTGATGCGCCAGACGAAGTCGAAGCGTTGGTGCCGGGTCTGGGCGAGGTGCTGCGTCTTCTACTTACTCGGCGACCACGGGAACGTTACAGCGATGCGGAGGAGGTCGAGCTTGTACTTGCCGACCTGGCGGAGGGGCTCAGCCCCCCCGGTGAGTTCCTGGGTGAGGCATCGTTGCGAGACAGCTTGCGTGCCCTTGCCGTTGCAGCATCAGAGAGTCTTCAGGGCAGTGCGAGGATGCCGGTTGTCACCGAGCCGGACACGGGCGCGCGGATTCCAATCGATCTGGAGACCCTGAATCGTATGAATGTCGCAGAACTCCGCGAGATTGCAGAGAGTGCCCTGTCAGAGGTGACCGCTTCATCTATGAAA
>CAZEIY010000386.1:0-4464 GCA_964512375.1 uncultured Rickettsiales bacterium
CGCTGGGCGTCGGCAGACGCAGCCTGCGGGTGGTCGGCGGCGCTGTAGTCTCGGGCCTTGCGCTCCTCCTGCTCGCCTCTCCCGTGGACTCCAGCACCACCTTGGAGTTGGGCATCGCAGATCTTGCTGAGCGCGCAGAGAGGGTGGTGTACGCCCGGGTGCTCGAAGCCGAGAGTTGGAAGAACGGCATCGCTTGGACTCGTGTCCGACTGGAGGTGCTCGAGGAATGGAAGGGAGCTGGCCTGGAACGGTTCGAGTTGGTTCAGCCCGGGGGCTTCACGGGTGACTTCGGCACGCTTGTCTTTGGCATGCCCCGATTTGAGCAGGGTGAAGAGGTCGCGTTGTTCCTTTCTGAGGATGGTGGAGGGCAGCGTGTGCTGGGTCTGAGCCAGGGCAAGTTCAGCGTGGACGCTGCGGGCGGCATCTCTCGCGAGCTTCATGGCCTGGCTCTTGCGCGAGTCGGCGGGCATCGGAGCCCGGCGCTGCTCAAGGCTCCCCAAAGATTAGGCGAGCTTCGCTCGCTGGTGCTCGACTCTCGGCCCTAGAGCCGTAGGGGGGCGCTGCTTCAGTCGTCGTCGACCAGCAACATGGTGCCTGCGGGCCCAGGGCGGAGGCCAGCGCGGCCAACCGCACTCACTGCCAGCCCGCTCAACAACACAGGGACTTTGCGCAGTACGGCTCTGGCTTCGGCCTGCGAGGACTCGCGCCAGCGCTCGAGGCTCTGTCGCTCTCGTTCCAGGGCGCGCCGCTCGGCATCAACGGCGGCCAGCTTTTCGAGTCGGGGCGCCAGCCCGCGGAGCTCAGAGGCTGCGTGGTCCATGCGTTGCCACTTGCCTCGGTTCCAGCCTGCCACCGAGCTCAGTGAACTGGTGGCACACAAGGTAGGTGGCGACCACTTAGCGATGGGGTCTTGGATGTCCCGCTGCCGGCGCGCAGGCGCAGGGTATTCCCAGCGTAGCGTGACATTCACGTCATCAGATCCGTAGCTGATTGTCTCGAGGTCAAGAGCCACCAGGCGGACCAGGCGGTCCTGTTCGTAGAAGTTTTCGAGAAAGAGGGGCAATTGTGCTCGGTCTCCAGACACCCGGATCGAGCCGGGTACAGCATCGAAGGCTTCACCGCGGCGCACTGTGCCGAAGTGCAGGTCGAGGACTTTCAGCTCGAACCGTGCGCTCGTTTCTTCAAGAAAGTTGCGAACAGGGATCTCTTCATCCAGGCCTAGCAGACTGTCGCCCCGATCACTTGCCAGGTCCCACTCGCCTCGCAGCGCTTCTTCGGCCTCAGCTTCACGATTCAGCCAGGTGAGCGCCTCGCTGGTGCGTTCGGTGCAGACCTCCTGGGCCGCCTCGATGAGCTTGCCCTGACGAAGGACGGGCATCGCGAGGGCGACGAGAATTCCGGCGCCACCGATGACGACCAGCGCGCACAACAACACATCGGAGATGAAGCGGGGCAGGGACGGCAGCTCGCCCACGTCGGGCTCGTTGACTTCGTCAACGCCCTGCGGAGCGTCCTGGTCGGTGCTTGGATCTGAGGAGTGTTGGTCCATTCCCACAGGTTGTAGCAGGAAGGACGCCGGATTTGGACCGTCGTGGCATACTGGCGCGCCCACCGCGACCCGGGAGAGCCGGAGTGTACGGGGCAGATGCCCGCTGGCAGGAATCGCACTTGAGCGTAGAACCATCATCGCTGCAGCCCCTCGCCGATAGCCTGTTGGCTGGTGATCGCCGTGCGCTCTCACGCATGATCACCCGGGTCGAGGAGGGTCGTCACGACGTCATTGCGCTCATAGAGCAGATGTGGGAGCGCCGCGAGTCGGCCGCTGTCTTGGGTGTCACCGGACCGCCTGGCGCTGGCAAGTCTACGTTGGTTGACATCCTGGTCGCGCAGCTACGTGCTCGGGGACATCGGGTGGCGGTTCTTGCAGTGGACCCTTCCAGCCCGTTCTCAGGGGGAGCCATTCTTGGCGATCGCATCCGGATGCAGCGGCACGCAGCGGATGCCGACGTTTTTATCCGTTCACTCGGTACGAGGGGACACCACGGTGGCTTGACCCGGACCACGTTGGAGTCTGCAGTGCTGTGTGCGGCTGCCGGTTTTGATCGTGTGTTGATTGAGACTGTCGGAGTGGGGCAGACGGAGCTCGAGATTGTGGGCGTCGCCGATCAGGTGTTGGTCTTGCTCGTACCAGAGTCGGGCGATGTCATCCAGACGATGAAGGCCGGCCTGCTCGAGGGAGCGGATGTGTTCGGCGTGAATAAGGCAGATCGACCTGGCGTCGATGCTCTGGTCCGGGAGCTCCGCGCCATGGCTGCGATGCGCCCAGACAGCGAGGAGGCTGAGGTTCCGGTCTTTCCTATCTCGGCTCGGGATGGGGACGGCGTGGAAGCGCTCACCGATGAATTGATCACTCGTCTCGATGAGGGCGCACAGTCCCTACGAAGTCTGGACCGAAGGTGGCTTGCGGCGCGAATCTTCGCCCAGGAACGTGCTCGCGATGGCCAGCAGCGCGCTGTTGCAGCCCTTGCGGAAGGCGGCCAACTCGAATCCCTGGGTCGTGATCTCGTCGAGGGGCGGGTCAATCCCTATCGTGTGGTGCGCGCTCTGCTAGAGGTCGAGGAACTGTGAGGTCTCGCAGGTTATGGGTTCTGGCGCTCCTCTCCCCGCCTCTTCTGCTGGCGTGTTCGGCCTGCAGGACTACTTCGGGGACAGTGGCCTCGCCTGTCACTGAAGACAGCGGTAGTCAGAGCGCAGCCCCGAGCCCTACGCTCACTGACACGTCGTGGCAACCGGACGGCAGCGGTGGTCGACTCGAAGATTCGAGCACCGGGTTTTCGCTGGGGTTGCCCTCTGACTGGACTTGGATTCGAGGTGACGGTGCGGTGCTGTTCGAGGCGAGAGGACCAGATGCCCTGCCGGTTCGCCTAGAGCTTCTTCACTGGGATCGTGATGGCGAGCAGGGTGAGCTGAGATCCCGGGAAGAGGTGCTGGTTTTTGTCGCCAGAGGGCCCCACGGCGGCCTCGAGAGGCTCGCGGATGAGCCGCCCGTGGTTCTCACCAGAGAGGGGACCGGGGATGGCGCGATGCTGCTCAGCTGGATCTTCGCGGTTGAGGGTCAGGGCCTTCGTCTCAACGCACGCTTGCCCGTTCGTGACTTTGAGAGGGCATGGCGTGCCGTCGACACCATTGTTCGCAGTAGCGACATTCCTGAAAGAAGGGCTGACCGATGAAGTACGTTCGAGCCGTTGCGGCTCTGTGCCTTCCCTTACTCATGGTGAGCCTGCTCGCCTGTGCTCATCTACAGGCGGGCCAGGCAGCTCTGGCGGTTTCCGCGTCCAGAGACGCACTGTGGACAGGTCTCTCTCTGGTCAACGGACTGGCTGTCGGCTCGGATGCAGCAGGATCAGCTAGTAAGATCTGGCTCGCTATAGATCGCGACGTGAGCTCCCTCAGCCCCACAGGAGAGCTCACGTTGGAGTGGCAGGCGCCCCGCTTCACCAGAATCCTGCGCCTGGAGGCTGGTGATCTCGATGGTGATGGAAGTGACGAGTGGTTGGTGCTGCTCGATGCCGGCTCGGTTCGCTCGATGGTTGTGGGCATGCGCGACGGGCGAAGACAGGAACTGGCTCGACCATGGAGCGGCTACCTGCGCATGCTCGTGGGACCCGATGGTTCGCCTTCGCTGGTTGCCCAGAGTAGCGCTGGTCATCGCCCCTTCTTCGGTCCGCTCTATCAGGTGAGTATCGGCAAGAAGGGTAAGCTCGAGCGCGGCGAACCACTGTCTCTTCCACGAGGCATGCCCCTGTATGACTTCTTCTGGATTCCTGGCAGTGATGGTGACGAAGCGCGCCTGTTTACGATCGAAGCGACCGACCATCTCGCTGAGCGGGATGCTCGCTCACCAAAGGTGCGGACCTGGCGTTCCGACAGCGGAATCGTCGCTCGTCCCGTAGAACTGGAGCGGGAATTCCGAGGCTATTTTGGCGAGCACACCGAGCAGTTTATTCGACTTACTGCGCCCGTTCCGGTGGGTGATTATGACAAGGACGGTGACTTCGAGGCGCTCCTTGTTGGTGGAGTGCCTCGTCCCGCGATTGTGTTCGAGAACATGCGCTTTCACCAGGGTGGGGATGTGCGGTTGCTCGAGGCGGGGGAGCGAGGCCTGAATGAGCTGCACCGCTCGCCGCTGATGGGCAGAGTGGTTGCTGCGGTGGCCCCCTGGACCAACGCTGCCGGCCGCCAGCTCTGGGTCGCCGCAGTGTGGACTCGTCATCGCGCCTTCTTCAAGCGGCCTGAGAGTCGCATCCTGCTTCTCGATCCTGAGACAGGCAACGTGCTCTCCGCGGGTGCGGCGATGGCCGGGCAAGCGAAGCCAGAGGTTGTGGACGCGCCAGAAGCTGTGGCCGCACCTGAAGCTGTGGTCGAGCCGGAGGCTGTGGTCGAGCCGGAGGCTGTGGTCGAGCC
>CAZEIY010000387.1:0-4438 GCA_964512375.1 uncultured Rickettsiales bacterium
GCCGTTGGTGAGCACCATGGAGTCGCCGACATCGACGGTTCGGAAGCTGCCCAGCGGTCCACGGCTGTTCAGCTGGACCAGGCAGTCATCCACCAGATCGGGGCCTTTGGGCGTGGCCAGCTGCCACTCGTCCGCGCTGAGAATGGCGGGCGAGAACAGATAAGAGAATCCGAGTACCAACTTAAACGGATCGTTGGCGGTGTCGGTGAAGGCATCGCCGGAACCGAAGAAACCGGTCACTCCGAGATCCAGGTTCGTGCCCTTCATCTCCATGACGGCAGCATCGATGATGCCGCCGCGAGCCTCTGGACCTGCATAGAGCTCACCAGGATCGTAACCAACGCCGATGGCCTTGACGCCAGCATCACTGGTGTCGCGGGAACAACCTATCGCGAGGAGCGCGAGGCTGAATAGGAGGAGGCTAGCGGACTGCACTCTTGTTGTGTTCATCGTAGTTCTCCCTACCAGCCGGTTCCGATGCCCAGATAGAAGCGGAAGCCCGCAGGCTCCTGCTCATCTGAAGCAACGCTTAAGGTCGCATCACGCGAGTTGGTGTAGATCCCGTCACCGTCCACATCTCCGCGGCCAGCAGTAGGCATGAAGCCATAGGCAACCCGCACATAAGAGCGCCACGGTGACCGATTCAGCAGGTTCGCGTTGAGGCGAAGCTCGACGCCGGCATCGGCGAGGATGAACTGCCCGTTCTCCTCAGCCCGCATTCCGGGCCACTCACGCTTGAGGCCAGAGTCCGCTGGCGTCAGTCCGCCGCCCTTGCGATGTTCCTCGTCGGCCAGCACCCGGTCGCCAAAGAGCATCGTCTGGTCGCCTTCGACCCGGTACGACCAGAAGTTACCTACGGTACCGAAGAACAACAGGTCCAGTCCTTCGAAGTAGAAGGGACCGAGTTTGCGGTCGATGTTCTTTACCAGCGGCATCTTGTACTGGAGGTTGAGGATAGCGGCCGTCTCTCCAGACAACGAATAGGGCTCATACCCGGAGAAGGTCGTGTTGCTCTTGTAGGGGTTACGAACATTGACGCCACCAGCGCCACCACCGCGGATCTCGTCGGCGTAGGGCACGTTGCGGTCGACAAAGCCGAGCTGCAGTTCCGTCTGCAGGGAATGACCTGCCTTGCCGCCGATGTGGTTCTTGACGGGCAGCGGAATCTGCTGATTCCACATGAAGCTGAACTCGTTATAGAAGTAACGGTCGAAGACCTGCCCATCATCTACCGTGACCCCTGCGGTTGCTGAGTTGAGCTGCACCGAGTAGTTGGGGGACCAATTGAAGGAGAACGATGTGTAGCCCCCCCGGGTGCTTCCCCGCCGCAGATTCTTGAGAAGAGGGAGGGTCAGGTTGGCCGAAACACCCTGCATACCTCGGTACACAATGGGCCGAACGGTCTTCCCGTCATTCACACCCTGCACTCCGACTCCCAGTTGGAACGTGCTGATTTCGATATCAAAGATCCTCGATATGGGCAGCTTTACTCCGGCGAAACCAGCGGCGACAAACTGACTCTGCTTGATGTCGCCCAGGAACTGGTCGTCCAGGGTCTCCTGATTCTCATCCTCGTCAAAGTTAAAGCCGTAGTCGTACTTGATCGTACGCGCCAGGCCTCCGAGGTAGAATTCAGGCCAGGCCGACTTGTTCTCGTACCGACCCCAGAGGATCAGATCCTCGCCGGCGCTGGCAAAGATCGACACCTCGTTCGTACCGAGGACATCGGAGATGTTGAAGTAGATACCCAGGTTGACGCCCAGGTGGGTCATCGAGACGTTGTTGAACTCAACGATCGGAACAATCAACGGGTTGCGGACAAAGGCGGCGTGATTGGACACCTTAGATGTCACCGCCGAGTAGTCGGGATAGACCTCTTGGGGCACGTCGAGCTTGGCATCGGCGGTCATCAGGTCGCTGTCATCGACCACCTTGTTGTGAAAGTTGTCCCCCTGCAGTCCGTAGGCCTTGAAGCCATACGGAGTGTAGTGCGAATAGAGCAGGTTCCCCTTCGGCGTCAACCACGGGCCGAAGGCACCGGAGACCACGTTAGTGATCTGGACGAGGTAGGCGTTACCCAATTGCTCTGGACTGAATGCGGGGGCAGTGCTCGCCGGAGGCTTCGCTGTATCCAAATCAGCCAATACTCCCGTCCCCTTTTCAACCGACTCGGTAGCGTCCTCCTCGTCTTCGTCTTCGTCTTCGTCTTCGTCTTCGTCTTCGTCTTCGTCTTCGTCGTACTCGTCGTCGTACTCGTCGTCCTCGTCGTACTCGTCCTCGTCGCCCGAGGCGCCGATAGTCTCCATCTCAACAACTTCCGTGACGTCATCGCGCTCGGTGACGAGGAATTCGACGCGACGGTTGGCGGCGTGCGCCTCCTCACTGTCTCCTTCCATGAGGGGCTGGTCCTTGCCATAGCCCTTTGTAGAGAGCATAGAAACCATCACGCCCTGCGAGACCAGAAAGTCGCGAACAGCATCGGCACGGCCCTGGGCCAACTGCCTGTTGTACTTCACCGAGCCCTTCGCATCCGTGTAGCCGCCAATCTCGACAGCCTTCACCTCAGGGTGTTCCAGGATCGTACGCGCCAGCGCCATCAGCAACTCGTGAGATTCAGCCTTGATGATGGCCTTGTCGAACTCGAAGAAGACCTTCTCGGAGATCTCAATCCGATCAGCCGTCACCCGCACCGGCACACCATCGGGGCAACCGTCGTAGTCCTTGAAGAGGTTGACTGTCTCGGGACGGTCGGGGCACTTGTCCGAAGCATCGGCGATGCCATCCAGATCACGGTCCATTCCACCCGCCTGCAGGCGAGGGTTCAGACTGAAGATATTGAAAATACCGCCGACCCGATCCGAGCTGAAGTAGATGTCGCCGTCATGACCCCAGTGTGGGTCGCGGTCCTCGTGTCGGTCCATCATCAGAGCGCGAGCGCCGCTACCATCACCACCGATGACGTAGATGTCCTGCTGGCTCCAACGGAAGGCCCCAAAGACCACCTTGCTGCCGTCAGGAGACCAGTCGATCCCCTCGATGCGCGTGCCATCGGTAAACGAGGTGATCGCCTCACCCTTGCCTGTCTCAAGATCCATCACCCATAGATTCTGGGTGCCATCGTCGTAGCGAGAGAAGGCAATGTGCTGCCCGTCCGGTGACCACGCAGGGTCCTGGACACGGCGGAAGGACAGGAGCTCCCACCGCCCCAATTTGTCACGAGGAGTGAGCTCGGAGTACCACTGCCACCACCGGCGCTTGGCATCCTTGCCCTTCTTCTTCTTGAGCTTCTCGACCTTCATGCCACGGCGCAACTTCTCGAGGCGCTCCCGGTCTTCGGCTTCAGGGTCCTCACCCTCGAAGTGCTCAAGCATCAGCGCACGCGCCTTCTCCTCTATCTGCCCGAAGTCCTCGATACATAGGGTGTGCCAGTTGTAACCGTCGGTATTGAGAATGAGCTCGCTGAAGAGAATGTTCTTGAAGCCGGCATCGGTCAGCCCGCTGAGATCTTCCGGGCATACCGTGACCATCTTGGTGCCGTCCGGTGAGAAATCGAACTGCCCCTGGCCTGTGTGCAGAAACGAGCCGCTCGGCATGAAGCTGTTTTCCAGTTTCTCGATCTCGTCACCCAGGTCCCTGAAGTCAGCCTCGGGAGTGAGGGCTGGATAGACGTTCTCATCGATAATTGAGATGGTCGCATTGTTGTACCAACCGTTCGCATAGCCCCACTTGCTGCCGTCAGCGGTCATTCGCGGCGCGGTCACAAAGAAACCACCATCGCGTTCGCGGTCATTGCGCCACTTGTACCTGTTGCCGCCCTTAAGGCTCCGGGTCCACTCTTCTCTCTCGACCGATCCTGGTGCGTCGGAATTCCAATAGGTCTGGGTCAACTTCATCGGCGTACCGATGGCGGGGTCCTGCATTACCTCATCCCGCACCTTGCTGTACTTCTCAAGCGCCCAGACTCGCCAATCGTCATGCAGCTGCTCAGCAGACACGCCGAGCACCTGCTCCACGACGCTGAGCCAGTTCATGTTCCAGCCCTTTTCGTCTCGCTTGAGCGCAAAGGCTTGATACACGCCCTGACCAAAGCGCTCTTCAAGGTAGAGGGCGAAGCTGTAGCCGCTGAGGTAGTGGCGGTTGCCGTCAAAGCCACCGTTCGAGCCAAAATAGTCGGCCATATCAGCGAAGTTGAGGGCTGCGTCTTCGAGAATGTCCATGCGCATGCGCATGTCGCGGTTGCTAGTCCACGTATTGATGCCAGCGACCTGGGTGTAGTACTCGGCGCCGCCCTCGACCCAGAACCAGGGTCCGCCGGTGCCGAAGAACGCCGATGCCTTCGCGTTGGTGTCGATGCTGCCGTCGTTCCAACCCGCCGAGACGACCATGCCAAAGGCTTCCTCAGACAGCACCTGCTCGGCCTTGAGGGATACCACGTGGG
>CAZEIY010000388.1:0-2342 GCA_964512375.1 uncultured Rickettsiales bacterium
TGACTTCTACCGTGTGAAGGTAGCACTCTACCACTGAGTTAATCGCCCCCAGTGTGTTGCACGTCGCTTGATTAGCGCCTCGGAAGGGGCAGGTCAAGTTCCCCCAGACGCCACCACGTTCCTAGAGCATCTCGGAGCTGGAGAAGAAGAAGCCGATCTCGATCGCGGCATTCTCAGCGCTATCGCTGCCATGGCAGGCATTCCGCTCGATGTTGGTAGCGTACTGAGCGCGGATGGTACCAGGCGCTGCCTCAGAGGGATTCGTAGCCCCCATCACCGAGCGATGAAAATCAACCGCATTCTCACCTTCGAGCACGCTGACAAACACGGGACCCTCGGTCATAAAGGCGACCAGGTCGTTGTAGAATGGACGCTCACTGTGCACGGCATAGAAGGCCCGCGCCTGAGAATCGCTCAATCGGGTACGCCTACACGCGACGATCTTCAGACCCTTGTCTTCAAAGTGCTGCAGGATTGCCCCCGCATTGCCAGCGGCGACTGCGTCCGGCTTGACGATCGATAGGGTGCGTTGGATGGCCATGTCTTGTGCTCCTTAGGGCTTCAGTTCTGTCTCGCAGTCACCTCTCGGCTGCCACGAATCTTGCTGTTGAGGTTGTTGAAATCGGTAGCTGTGTTGTCAGGCGCTCGCCACCTCAAGAAGGCCGCGACTCGCTAACAGTTGCTTCATTGTCACGCCCATGTCGGCTGGAGATGCGACAACAGAGATACCAGCTGCTGCCATCGCCTCCATCTTGCTACTGGCCGTACCCTGCCCACCTGAGACAATCGCACCGGCGTGACCCATGCGGCGGCCGGGAGGAGCCGTCTGACCGGCGATAAAACCGACGACGGGCTTGTCCAGGTTGTCGGCGATCCAGGCGGCTCCTTCTTCCTCAGCGGCGCCACCGATCTCACCGATCATGATGAATCCGATGGTGTCATCATCTTGAGCGAACAATTGGACTACATCGAGGAAGGTCGTACCGATAATCGGATCGCCACCGATGCCTACGCAGGTGGACTGACCAATTCCGAGAGCGCTGAGCTGCCCAACCGCCTCGTAGGTGAGCGTGCCTGAGCGAGAGAGCACACCGATCTTGCCGGGCTGGTGAATGTGGCCGGGCATGATGCCAATCTTGCAGGACCCCGGGCTGATCACTCCGGGGCAGTTGGGCCCTACCAGCCTTGTATTGCTGTCCTGCAGGGCTGCTTGCACCCGGACCATGTCCATGACCGGGATTCCCTCGGTAATGCAGACAGCCAGAGGAACCTCTGCATCGACGGCCTCGAGGATGGCGTCAGCCGCAAAGGGAGGGGGCACGAAAATGGCTGTGGCATTGGCGCCGGTTTCGGCGATTGCCTCACGAACCGTATCGAAGATCGGCAGGCCGTGAGCGCTCTTCTCGCCGCCCTTGCCTGGGGTCATGCCGGCCACGACATTGGTGCCGTATTCAATGGCCTGACCTGTATGAAAGCCGCCGTGCTTTCCAGTGATGCCCTGCACGAGCAACCTGGTGTCTTGGTTGACCAGAATCGTCATCCTCTACACTCCCGCCGCTGCGACTGCTTCACGAGCACCGTCGCCCATTGAATCGGCCGCGATGATGGGCAGGCCCGACTCCCTCAGCAGCTTCTTGCCAAGCTCGACGTTGGTACCTGCCAGACGAACCACAAGGGGCACGTCCAAGCCGGTGTCGCGAACCGCAGCGATAACTCCCTGCGCGATGGTGTCGCACTTCATGATGCCGCCAAAGATGTTGACGAAGATCGCCTTGACCCCCGGGTCGGAGGTGATAATCGAAAATGCCGCCTTCACCTTCTCGGTCGTCGCACCACCGCCCACGTCGAGGAAGTTGGCAGGCTCTCCACCATGCAACTTGATGGTGTCCATAGTGGCCATCGCCAGACCAGCGCCATTGACCATGCAGCCGATATTGCCATCAAGCTTGATGAACGAGAGCCCGTGCTCGCCGGCCTCGACCTCAGATGGGTCTTCCTCGCTGAGATCACGCATCTCGACCACATCCCTGTGCCGATACAGAGCGTTGCTATCGAAGCTGATCTTGGCATCCAGCGCGAGGACTTCACCGGCTCCGGTGACGACCAGCGGGTTGATCTCAGCCATCGAGCAGTCGTACTGCACATAGGCGTTGTAGAGGCCTTTGAAAAATCGAGTCGCCGAGCGAAGCTGAGTCTTCTCTTTGAGCCCCAGAGCAAAGGCGATCTGGCGACACTGATAGTCTCCAAGACCCACTCCAGGATCGACCCAGATCTTGTAGATCTTCTCGGGCGTCTCCTCAGCGACTTTCTCGATCTCCATGCCGCCCTCAGTGGACGCCATG
>CAZEIY010000388.1:2352-4423 GCA_964512375.1 uncultured Rickettsiales bacterium
GACCGCTGTCACGATCGAGAAGCATGCCAACATACAGCTCGCGTGCGATGTCACAGCCATCTTCGATGTACAGACGTCGAACTTCCTTGCCGGTGGGACCCGTCTGGTGGGTAACCAGCGTCATGCCGAGGATGGACTGAGCGTGCTCACGCACCTCATCCAGGCTGCGCGCCAGCTTGACGCCACCGCCCTTGCCGCGTCCTCCTGCGTGGATCTGTGCTTTGACTACCCAGACCGGACCGCCCAATTCTTCGGCAGCCGCGACCGCGTCGTCGATAGAGTAGACGGCCTTTCCCTTGGGGGTTGCCACCCCGAACTGACGAAGGATCTCCTTAGCCTGGTGCTCATGGACCTTCATGGTCTCTCTCCCTCAGCTGACGGCATATTCGCCGACCGCGCTGTTGTCGTGACTTGTGGAGCGTCGCCTAGAGCTCGATGCTCGCGACCAACGTCTGCACAGCACCTGCCGACGCTGCAAGCGCCTCGCGCTCACCATCGCTGAGAGGCACCTCGATGACCTTCTCGATGCCACCACCAATGACAGTGGGTGCACCAAAGTAGAAGCCCTCGTAGCCGTATTCGCCACTCAGCCAGGCAGCCGCAGGCACGATGGCCTTCTGATCCTTGAGATAGGCCTCAGCCATTCGAATAGCGGCGGCGGCAGGACTGAAAAAGGCCGAACCGGTCTTCAGCAGGCCGACGATCTCACCACCCGCCTTTCGGGTGCGGGCAACGATCGCTGCGAGCGTATCCTCGTCCAGCAGCTCGGTGACCGGCACTCCACCGACATTCGCCGTGGAAAGGAGCGGGACCATCGAGTCGCCGTGGCCGCCCAGTACCATCGCCTCGACACCCTTCACTGACACACCGATTCCATCGGCAAGGAAGCAGCGAAGACGGGCAGAGTCCAGGACCCCAGCCATTCCACAAACCTTGTTGTGCGGAAAGCCAGTTACCTCGCGCATTGCGTAGACCATCGCGTCCAGCGGGTTGGTAATCACGATGACGAACGCGTTCGGGCAGTGCTGCTTCAGCTTGCCAGCGACATCCTTAATGATATTCAGGTTGATGCTGACCAGGTCGTCACGGCTCATACCGGGCTTGCGCGGTACACCGGCGGTAACAATGACGACGTCCGCGCCAGCGGCATCCTCGTAGTTCGAGGTGCCGGTGACATCAGCGTCATAGCCATCGATGGGGCGACCTTCGCGAATATCCAGCGCCTTGCCTTTGGCGACACCCTCTGCGGCGGGGATGTCGAGGAGAACAACGTCCCCCAACTCCTTTTGAGAGGCAAGCAGAGCCATCACGCCACCAATCTGGCCGGCTCCTATCAGGGCAATCTTTGGACGTTGTTCGCTCATGTTTATCTCGCTAGGTTCAGAATCCGGAACAATCCGGTGGGGGCTGAGGTGGCTGCTGGCCCTGAATCATTCCGAGCCAGATCGACCTGTTAATAAGACCTCTCGATAGCAGACCGTGGCGCTAACGCGCTCGAAGCAAAGGCAGCTCGCAGGTCGTCGACCTTGTCGGTGCGCTCCCAGGTGAAGTTCTCACCCACACGCCCAAAGTGACCGTAGGCCGCCGTCGGCTTATAGATGGGGCGCAGCAGATCGAGGTGAGCGATGAGCTCCGCCGGCTTGAGCGGGAAGATCTCGCGGACCACGTCGGCCAGACGCTCCTCACTGACCTTACCGGTACCGTAGGTGTCGACATAAACGCTGAGAGGATCCGCCACGCCGATGGCATACGCCAACTGAACCAGGGCGCGATCGGCGAGGCCTGCCGCGACAATGTTCTTAGCTACGTAGCGAGACAGGTAGGCGGCAGAGCGATCCACCTTGCTCGGGTCCTTGCCAGAGAAGGCGCCACCACCGTGTGCACCATGACCGCCGTAGGTGTCGACAATGATCTTACGACCTGTCAGCCCGGCATCTCCCATGGGACCACCAATTACAAAGGTGCCGGTTGGGTTGATGTAGTACTTGGTGTTCCCGTCGAGCAGATTACCCGGAAGGGTCGGAAGGATGACCTCGGACTTGATGCCTGCCACCAGCTCCATGGGACTGAC
>CAZEIY010000389.1:0-4416 GCA_964512375.1 uncultured Rickettsiales bacterium
GGACCTCTACGACGCGATCGAGGGTGGACTCTACATGTGGGCGGTCTGGATCGAATGCAATGGCGTTCCCATCGGATCATGCTGGGGCGATGACGATGACAGCGCTCCGGGCGATGACGACGACGATGACAGCGCCGGTGATGATGACGACGACGATGACAGCGCTGGTGATGACGACGACGATGACAGCGCTGGTGATGACGACGACGATGACAGCGCCGGTGATGACGATGACTCGGCAAGTTCTGGTGGAGGTAGCTCGAGCTCAGCTTTGAGTTCCTGCAACAGTATCTGGCCGGGCAGCATCACCTTTACATCAGAGGCCATGATGACGGGTTTCTGCGCCTCTTATGATTGTGTTGAGCACGCGGCTGTAGTGGATTGGGGCATAAACAGTCTTGCCGACATCTCCTGCCTGATCGCAACAGGTGGAGATCTCATCTTCCGGAATCAAGGCATCAGCGGAATCGCATCGTTGCCTAACGTAGAGACTGTCGGTGGCCGCCTGGAGATCGGCTTCGGTTTGGCGGATGGAATCTCGCTACCCAACCTGACCACCATCGGCAATGGCATCTCTATGGACGAGATGATTATGGGCTCGCACGACTTCGACCTCGACCTTCCCAATGTCGAGACGATTCAGGGGGAAGTATATCTGTCAGGAGGTTGGGGGAATGCCATCATGACCTTCAACCTGAGCTCGCTGCGTAGCATCAGCGAAGACCTCCGATTTCAGAGCATTGGATCCTCCACCATTGAGCTCCCGGTGCTCGAGACCGTGGGAGATTTCACTTTGAGCCAATGCGACAATGTTCAAAGCGTGAGCTTCCCAGAGCTCCAGGACATCAACGGTCGCCTCCAGGTCTCGTCCAACGACAACCTGCAAGACGTTGCGATAGGGCAACTCGAGGCCGTTGACTCGTTGCAGATATCGAACAACAACTCTCTGACCTCGTGGACATTGCCCCAGCTGTCGAACATCTCCGGATCCGAGGGGCTGTCAGTCCGCGACAACGACGCTCTCGTTCAGATCCCCCCGATGCCTTCCCTTCAGAGCATTGGCGGGACGTTCACGATCCAGAACAATCCTGAACTTATTGACGTAACCGCGCTGACCGGAGTCGATAGCGTTTCGGGTGCCATGACGATCTCCGACAATGAGTGCCTGGCCACCACCGATGCGCTGGCGCTCCGTGATGCCATCGGCATGAACAACATCAGCGGCGGAATCTTGATCTATAGCAACGGTGGAGGCAGTACCTGTCAGAGTACAGGCGGTGGTGGCGGCACAGGCGGCGGCACAGGCGGTGGTACAGGAAATGGCGACGGCACCGGTGGTGGCAACGGCACCGGTGGTGGAGGTGGCAACGGCACCGGTGGTGGCAATGGCACCGGTGGTGGTGGTGGCAACGGTTCAGGGTTATGAGAGCGGTGGTCAGTCTTGCCCGCCTTGAGGAGGCCTGGCCCGACGTGGCCTGGCCCGACGTGGCCCGGAACACCACCTGCTGAGCCGCCCCCTGCCCTGTCCGCTAGGATGTGCGCGGAGGTCCTGATGAAGCCCTGGTTCTTGTTCGTAGCGCTCGTCGTGGCCTCAACTGGCTGTTCACCCTGTGCCCTGGATGCGCCCGACGAGGACGGTGATCGCCTCGAGTGTTCTCTCGAGCTCGAAGCGGGCACCGACCCGAACGTCGCCGACAGCGACGGAGACGGCTACCTCGACGGTGATGAACTGACCGAAGGCAGCGATCCCACCGATCCCAGCGACCTCATCTACCAGGGCGGCTGGCCGTATCACTGGGACAAGGACTCTATCGATGGTCCCGCCTGGTTCTATGACGCAGGAAGCGACACCAAGGTCCGCCCCAGGGTCGGCGTCACGCTCCCCCGCCTGCTCACCGTGGACCAGTTTGGTGACCAGGTCGAGGTCTATGACTTCGCCTATCAGGGCAAGCCCATCATGCTCGACCTGTCCACAGAGTGGTGCGCTCCATGCAAAGCGATCGCGCGCTGGCTCGAGGAGAGCGATGACAGCATCCTCGAGGACTACCCGTGGTGGAACCCCAACTGGAGCGGCATCCCTGAGCTGGTCGCTGACGGAGAGGTCTACTGGCTCACCGTGCTGTACGAGGACTCGGCCGGCATGGACGCCTACCCACGCGTCGCCAGTCGCTGGTACGAGGACTACCCGCTGCCCTATGTCCCCGTGTTGGCAGATACAGAAGACCGCATGAATCGCTGGCTACGGAACACGGGCATCCCTACCAGCAACCTGCTCGACGAAGAGATGACCATGCTCACCCACAGCGACCGGGGCATTGAGGCGTCATTTGACCTGCTGGTCGAGATGTTCTGAGCCCATACCCGCTAGCGGGCCTCATCGTCATCTCGCAAGCTAAACTACATCCGATGAGCGCGCCCTCCCACACTCCGTCCGGTCGACCACGCCTTGTGCTCGTGGCGCTGGCAATCCTTGCGCTGTTCGCCGCCGCCAGCTGCGAGGAGCGACCACGGGAAGGCCGACTGCCTGGAGAGTGCTCCGACCGCATCGACAACGATAGCGACGGACTCTTTGACTGCCTGGACGACAGCTGCTTCGGAGCCCCTGACTGCCAGATCATCGATGACGACGACAGCGCAGATGATGACGATGACAGCGCAGGTGATGACGATGACAGCGCAGGTGATGACGATGACAGCGCAGGTGATGACGACGACAGCGCAGGCGATGACGACGACAGCACCCCGGTTGACCCGCCCGATCCGCCCCCCGAGATCCCCTACACCATCGTACCGATAGGACAACTCACGCCGTATCTCTCGTACTTTCCCAGCCTCACGGGCGGCTATCGGTTCCCGATCCCAACAAAGCTGTTGAGCGTGCAGGATCAAGACTTCCAGAACCTCGAACTCCTGGTCCTACACGACGACGACGTGACCCCTCTGGGCTTCGCGAGACAGATCTTCACGGATGTCGGCTGTATCGGGGGCTACTGTGACGCGATTCGCATCGTGCTCGTCTATGACGCTGAGTACCAGTGCATCGATGTGTTCAACGCCACCGTTGAGTACCACCTGAAGAAATTCGATGTGAACCGACCCCAGGGACAACGCTACGTTGACTTCGAAGCACACGACATGGACCTGCTTCGATCCACCCTGATCGAGCCCCCGCAGGTCGTCCTCGATGCACCCAGCGCCATGGATCTCGTCTCGGGCACCCACGGTTCAGCGCCTACGCAAGCCATCTACATCGACTACGTGGTGCCGGGGGCGGCGTTCACCTGCTGGACTGTGATCATCGACTCCGTAGAGACCCAAGCTATTCTTGAGGCTCAGAGCGAGGCCTTCGATTTGGGCGCTACACGATGAGCAACAAGCTATCCCGACGCGCCGCGCTGAGCGGCCTGGGCGCTGCGTGCGCCGGGGTTCTGCTCGTTCCTGATCTGAGGTCCCTCTTCCGATCCGGCGCCAGCCACTCGGGAGATGCGGCGAGGCCCTTTGCTCGACAGGTGCCGGTTCTGGGCACCCGGGTCTCCCTGGTTGTGCGGCACCGCGACGAGAGGCTGGCCGAGCATGCCATCCGTCAGGCCACACGCGCCCTCTTCGAGGTGCACGGCACCATGACCCGGCACGAGCCCAGCCCACTCACAGCGCTCAATCGCTACGGAGCCCAGGAGCCTCAGCTCATGCCGTCATCGGTGCTGACTGTCCTGGAGCGTAGCCGGGAACTGCACTCCGCCACCGGTGGGCTCTTCGACGCGACGATGGGCCGCTTGACCCGCGAGCTGCAGCTCTTCATGGAGAGCAATCAACGCCTGCCCCGCGACCAAGAACTCGCGCACCACCTCGAGGGCACAGGTTGGTCGCAGGTCCTGGTTGATCCGAACAAGCGCACCATCTCGCTTGCCCACCCAAACCTGGAGCTGGACTTCGACGGCATCGCCAAGGGCTACGCCGTCGACAGGGCCGCCCTTGCACTGAGAGCGCAGGGCATGGAGCACTTTCTGGTGAACGCCGGCGGAGACCTGTACGCCGCAGGGGTGCCCGCTGCAGACGAGGATGGCTGGCCCATTGGCATCGAGCTACCCGGCGGAGGGGGCGCAGCGCACACCCTGGTCATCTCGGACCAGGCGGTGGCCACCTCTGGAGACTACTTCCGTCCGAGGTTGCCGGACGGGCAGGTGATTCGGCACCTGCTCAACCCACGCCTTGCCAGCCCGACCGGGGAGTTCGCCAGCGCCACGGTGGTGGCAAAGAGCACCATGGATGCCGACGCTTGGTCCACTGCCGCCTTCATCGGCAAGCCGCCCGAAGTAGAGGGGCTCGCTCGCAAGCACGGCAAGCTCGAGGTGTTGTTAGTCCACCCCGAGGGCAGTGTTGTCCGGTTGTCGACCTGAGCGCTAGCGTAGGTGCAGA
>CAZEIY010000390.1:0-4405 GCA_964512375.1 uncultured Rickettsiales bacterium
GCTCAGGGGACAGGGGTCGCAGACATCTCCGACTCCGTCCGCGTCGCTGTCGGCTTGATCTGGATCTGCGACGTCCGGACAGACGTCACATGCGTCGCCGACGCCGTCTTCATCGAGGTCGTTCTGGCTCAGGTTGGGGATGCTCGGGCAATTGTCCAGGGAGCCGGGGATGCCATCTCCGTCTCCATCGGCGAGTCGGAAGAGGTCGAGGAGCGCGTAGTCAAAGGTGAGGTAGGGCTCATTGGGCGCGTCCACAGAGATGATGACTTCTCCATCCTCCATCTCGGACCATGGGACTTCAGCATAGGCAGCCTGTACGAGACCATCGTCAGCCGAGGTCTGAGCCGTAAGGTTTACGGTTGTCCCGTCGATCTCGATGGAGGTGGGGTTTACGTCATAGTCACCGAACACGAAATTAATGAAGTGGGTGATCCCATGATCGCCCGCGACGGCGTCTGGGACGGTAAACAAGAAGTGGAATATGGCGCCGTGCGCGCTACCTGAGCCTTCGACGGAACGGTCGGTCCACTGCGCACCGTCGGTGGCGTTGATCTCGTCGTTGGAGCGAAAGTCGAAGGTGTCATCGGAGCCGATGGCTACGCCGCCGCTCTGGTTCCAGTCCGGCAGGTACTCACCGTCCTCGATGATTCCATCGCCGTCGCTATCAGCCGGACCGCCATTCGCAGCGAAGAGCCCGCTTGTTGGGCTGATGCCAAAACCGTCAGGATCTCCCACAAGTGAGGTCACCGCCTGCGCTGGTGCGGGCAAGCCGAGACAGAGAACTGCAGTAAGCACGAGGAGTCGGTACACTTGGCAATTCCTTCCACGATGGGCCTTGTCCGAGCATAGAGCCTACGTCAGGGGTAGCACATCGGTGCCTCGCAGGGCACCGGGAAACAGGTCATTCACCAGGAGGATGAAGCGAAGATGTCGGACGGTGCGGCTGAACTGAAGGAGTTTCTCCGTGAGTTGCCGCCGAACTCTCGCGAGTTGTTCTGGGATCTCTTTCGTCGCAAGCTGGTCGGCAAAGTGGTGCTGCGCGAGGAGTTGAGCTCCTACATCACTCTGGTGAAGGCGACGGCTGCTGCCGGGGGAGTGGTCAACAAGGAGGTCGCGCGCGACCTTGCCAGGAGGCTGGCCACCCTTCTCAAGGAACTCACTGAGGGGCTCGGTGAGTTCGACCAGCGACTGATCCATGCGGCAGTACTCTACTTCGTCGAGGACGATGATGGCGAAGCTGACTTTGACTCAGAAGACGGCTACGAAGACGACGTTGAGATATTCAATGCCGTGGCAGAGCGCCTAGGCCGAGAGGACCTGCAGATTGACCTTCTCTGGGGATAGCTCCCATGGGGCTCGCCGAGCCTGGGCTTCAGGTTGCCATCCTATTCGAACTGGCTGTGGCCGGCTGAGTGGACTAGTCTCTTGTCTTGAATTGATCACGTACCACTCCTTCTGCCCTTGACAGGCAGGAAAGAGTGCAAAGGTTGGAACGATGCGCGGGAGGGATTGGCTCACCCGGCTTGGTCCTGAATCTGGCGGAACGGTAGTTAAACGAGCCGTCTGTAGGAGGAGGAGAGAATGAATCCATCAATCCGTCGCTACCTTCCAGTTGTAGCCGTCGTCGGCTTGTTACTGGTGGCCGTTTACTTTGGTCAGCCTGACCGCATGACAGGCAGCGCCGCGGGCGCTGGATGTGCTGGCGGCCAGGGCCAGTTCGTCACAGAGAACGAAGCGGGCGCCGTCACCAAGACCGCTCTGGACTCGGTCCGAGCCATCGTGAATTTCGATTCCGCGGCTGCTGAGGCGGGCGAGATGGCCTCCTTGGACGAGCTCAAGGTAACCGTCGAAGAGATGGGCATCGATGCAGTCCCTGCTCTTCTCGAAGAACTTCGTGATAGCGGCTGCATGACAACGAACTCAGCAACGCTCATAGATCTTGTTCAGATTCTTGGTGACCAGCCTGATTTTGACGGTCAACTTTATGGCATCATCTCGAAGACCCTCCTCGATGTCGCAGTGATTGCTCTCGATGATGCGGGCAGCAGGTCTGAGCCCACCATGACCACAGAGTTGGCCAATACCGGCAAGGGCGATGAGCCTGACATGCAAGCTGGCCTTGCTGACGCCGGTGAGAGTGACGAGCCCACGATGCAGGCTGCTGATGCAGCTCAAGGTGGCCGCACCTTCGACTGTGCGGTTGGTGCTCTCGACGTGGTTCAGGAGTGGTCGTCCGCCAGAACGGATTCCGTTGAGACGGCGAAGAAAGTCCTCGAGCAGATTGATTCTCTCGCTGCCGGGTCGAAGTCTTCTGTCGAGCTGGTGGAGTTGTTGGCTGAGCTGGCTCCGAGTGATGAAGAGTGGGCCACTATTTTCGAGAATATCTCCGTTGATCAAGAGCTCGACAAGGATGCTCGCGGGCTTGCCTGCGATGCCGCCGTGGAGCGCGAGTCTTCCCTCTCAGTGCTCCGTAATGACCTCTCTGCGCTGACCTCGCCTGCAGCAGCTGTCTGCCTCATCGAGGCGAGCCCCGCTTTCGAGGATTCCAGCTATGCAGCCTGGGGCCTCAAGCATGAAGAAGCCAGTGTGCGTCTGACTGCTCTCGGTGTGTTCAGCGAGATCGGTGGGGACAGCGACGTCGAGATGCTCCTGAGCCATCTCTTCCAGTCGCCCGGTGCGGAGCCTCGTGGCTTTGACGACGCTGAGCGTTCGGCGACGGTCAAGGCGATCGCGACCGTGGTCTCTGAGTCCGAGACGGAAGCCGCTGACCTGCTGATTGGCGCGATGGACTTCTCGAATCAGGCCGCCGAGCTCGGCGGCACCTGGCTCGAGATACTCGATCGAGCCGTCGAGAATTGGGATGCGGGCGCCGTGAAGTAGCCTATTCCGCTGGTGCGACAGCTCCTCTGGCCGCGCCACCTGATCCTTTCGCGACAGCGGGCACTTGTTGTCCGCTGTCGTTCCTTGGGGCGTATTGCTTGAGTTGTGGGCAGGTCGATGCCTTCATCGACAGCCCTTGACCGCCTCGCTGATCGGGTGGGCCCAGAGATGTGCTTGTGCAGGCATCCCCTGATTGAGGCGGGTACTGAATGAGCTGATCTCGGCGAGCGAGGTGTGGTGGTAGGCGATGATGTTGCGTACTCGCTTCAGATGAGCGTCCGGGTCGCCGCGGTTGCTTCGTCCCGCACAGGCCAGCTCGGCCGAGACCTGCGCCCAGCGAGGACCGTTCAGGGGTTCTTTGCTCCATTCCTGATCGGCTGAAACTTCCGGGTAGTCCTGCCACTCACCGAGCATCAGCCGGGGTGCCTCGGCTGGCGTGTCAGTACGAGCTTCCGGAGTTGTTTCTTGTGTGCCGGCTGGCTGGGTCGCGATTTCGAATTGCTCATCATCTGAGCGCTGCTCGCGGGAACCAAGCCAGGCCAGGACGAGGGCAAGAACAATCAAGGACTTCCAAGGCCCTGAGCTTGCCTTGTTTTGTGACCCCTCTTGAGCGCCGTCCATGTCTTGAACCATGAACTATGAATGCTCTCCAATCAACTCTGGTCCTGGATCTTGTCGTCGTGGGCGAGCGGCCGGATCAATGCTGTACGATGCGTCAATGACACGATTTGGAATCAGAAAGAAGCTGAAGCGGATGGCCAGAGCCCTGGCCGGCGGTGAGGCGGGTGGTTCGGATGATTCGGGATTCAAGCAGTCATCTAGTAGTACGCCTACCCCTCCGAAGACGTCGTCGGTTCGGGCCGAATCAGCTGGTTCGTTGTCAGACTCTCCAGGCCCGAGCGTTAGCAAGGCGCCGCCCGCTGGGCCGCTCTCGAATACTGCACCTCCACAAAGTCGGCCCGCTGTCTCGCCGCCAGTTTCGGCAGCAACCGATCCATCAGAGGAGCCCGGTGCCGGGACGACCTGGGTGCAACTGAAGAGAGTCAAACCCGGTGAGGTCGATGAAGGCACGATTCGAAGAATTGAAGTCTTCGGTAATCGGATGGCCCTGGCGCGAGTCGCTGATGACTTCTTTGTTGTGCAGGGGAAGTGCCCCCACGGTCCCGGTCAGTTGGGTGATGGTGCTCTCAAGGGTCACCTGGTGACCTGTCCGGTCCATGGTCTTGAGTTCGATGTGAGGGATGGAACGTGTGTCAGTGATCCCGACATGGTCTCCGCTCCTGTCGCGGTCAAGGTAAAGGGAGAGCGTGTGTTTGTGATGGTTCCGGAATGAGCTTTGTCACAACCAGCCTTGATGGTGGTAGGCGCCTCTCTATTCTGGCGCTGCTGATGCTGGCCATGGGCCTCTATGCGTGCCCCCCGAGCACCGCGGACGATGACGATATCGTTCTACCTGACGACGACGACGACGACGACGATGATGATGATGATGATGACACGGCGCCCTCGGACGACGACGATGATG
>CAZEIY010000391.1:0-4379 GCA_964512375.1 uncultured Rickettsiales bacterium
AGATGAGCGCGCGCAACTATGACGTCGCAGTGGTCGACCCCTCTCCCGGGGCCCTCATCGCCGCATCGCTACTGGCTAAGGCAGGCCTGTCGGTCCTCGTGCTGGACCCTGAGACACGCCCCGCTCAGATCGGACCCTACCGGTTTGTACGACACTCACCTCCATTGGTTGGATTTGGTAATGGCCCGCTCCTGACCCGCTGTCTGAAAGGGCTGAAGTTTCATCCCCATGAATTCCAGGCCGTACGCAAGGACACGCCAGGGCTGCAGGTCATCAGCCGCAGACATCGAGTCGACATCCACTCCGACCTCGAGAAGATGCGGGCCGAATTACAGCGAGAGTTTCCCCGTGATGCCGCCTCACTCTGGGATATCATCAACCGCTGCGTGCAATCTGCTGGCCCCTTCGCCGATGCGCTGGACAGCGCTGTCGAGGATGCCGGCCAGGTCGGCCTACTTCAGAGCCTCGGCCTGCAGCGACCACGCTGGAACCCTCCCCTTCCCCCCGAAGATGTCCCTACCTGGGGAGAATTCGTGGCCCGGGCAAACCTGAGTGAAGAAGGGCGCGTCTTCCTCAGCGGACTGCTGCGTCCCTTCTGTGCACTGGATGTGGTCGAAGACCTCCCACTGCCTGTAGCAGGCATGCACCTGGCCGCGGTGCTTGATGGCGTCTACATGGACCCAGGCGAAGAGCATGCTCTTCTGACACTATTGCTCCGCCGAGTGCGCGCCATGCGCGTTGACGTCATACCCGCTGAGTTGGTTGGACTCGAAGGAACCCGTCGCCAGATCGAGGCACTCCGCCTCGCCGACCGTCCCGACTCCATCCCCGTGGACTTCGTCATTACCGGCGGGGACCCAGAAGATCTCCTCGACATGCTTCCCGGAAAGAAGCGCCCCTACCAGAGAGTCCTCTCTCGTCTGGCGCCATCCCACTTCAGGTATTCGATCTTCCTGGCAGTACAGAGCAAGGTGGTGCCTGCAGACCTTGCCGAGCAAGCTGTTCTGATCAGTGACGAGGACCCAGAAGGCCCCGGCGGCGCTGTGCTGATGACGATCAGCCCCGAAGGTTCGGCCCTGGCTCCGAGCGACCACCGCTCAATCACGCTGTCCACTCTCCTACCCTACGCAGAAGATGGTGGACTACCAGACCACCTTGACGAGACCGCCGCAGCCATGATTGAGCAGGTCAAGTGGCTGATGCCCTATCTCGAGAGGCACCTCGAGGTGCTGCAGGTGCCCTCACTGGAGTCGGACGATGCGGACGGCGCGGCCATCGGGATCGACAGCAGCCCCGTCGCATACACACCAGCCATACCTCCCGCAGACGACCCAGTGGCGGCCGGACTGGGGGTGACCCTCCCCCACCGAAACCTATTCTGCGCAGGACCAGCCGCCTACCCGGCTCTTGGCCTGGGTGGCCAAAGCGTCGCAGGAAGACTTGTGGAGCGCCTCAGCCTGGCTTCGGTCAAGAAGACGGCCGACTGACTTTCGACTCAGTTGCTGGCGGTGCGACCCACCGAGATCACTCCGCGCAGCTTGCTCAATGCGCTCATCACGCTCTGTAGCTGACGCGCATCGTTGACACTCACCTCGAGCACAATCTGAGCACGCTCCTTACGATTGGTCCTGGCCTCAGCACGCGAGATATTCACGTTCATCTTGCCGATCGCGCGGGTCAACTCGGCGAGCATCATCGGACGATCCACAGTGATCAGGTGGAGCTGCGCGCTGTGGTGCCCGCCCTTCTGGCTGTCGGACCACTCCACATTCACCCTTCGCTCCGGTGGAAGAGCAAGGGCCTGGGAACAATTCGAACGATGAATTGCCACTCCGCGGCCTCGGGTGATGAAGCCCATGATGGGATCACCCGGCAGAGGCCTGCAGCACTTCGACATCACGGTCAGCATCCCATCGACACCATCAATCCGAACGGCTGAGTTCGCTCGGCGACCCATCTTCCGGAACAGGTCGGTCAGCGACTTCACGCCAACCTCGTCCTCATCCTCACCTTCCTGCTCCAGCTGGTCAGGATCAAGATAGAGTTCCAGGAACTTCTCCGGCAGCAGGCGCCCGTAGCCCACATCCGCATAGATAAGGTCTGGCTTGGGATGATGGAACTCATCCAGAGCACGAGCGAGTCCGTCCTGCTTCAGCAGTGCCTTGAGAGAGAGGCTGTGCTTACGTAGTTCCTGTTCGAGAATGGCTCGCCCGACCTCGACAGCCTTGTGCCTCTCCTCGCGCCGTAGGTGCTGACGAATCTTCGACAGAGCGCGGCTTGTACCGGCGTAGTTGAGCCAATCCTTGGTCGGCGACTTGTAGTTGCGCGTAATGATCTCGACTACATCGGCAGGTCGGAGCGGATAACCGAGCTTGACCATCCGACCATTAACCCGAGCTCCAGCGCAGTGATTACCCACCTCAGTGTGGATGGCATAGGCAAAATCCAACGCTGTCGCGCCCTGAGGAAACCACCGCACATCTCCGGCAGGCGTATAGACATGCACCTGATCCGCATACAGATCGAGCTTGAGTACATCGAGGAACTCGCGAGAGTCCTCAATGTCCTCAGCCCACTCGAGAAGTTGTCGAACCTTGGTGTACTTAGCGACCTCATCCTGGCTCAGCGCCAGGGTGCCCTCCTTGTACTTCCAGTGGGCAGCGATGCCGTACTCGGCCAGGCGATGCATCTCCCTCGTACGGATCTGAACCTCGACGAGCTGCCCCTCAGGTCCGCTGACGACGGTATGGAGACTCTGGTAGCCATTCGCCTTGGGTCTTGCAATGTAGTCCTTGAACCGATCCGAGTGCGGCGCCCACAAGCCGTGCACTGTGCCCAACACGCCGTAGCAGTCAGCGACGCTATCGACCAGGACCCGGAACGCGAGCAGGTCGTGCACCTCTTCAAAAGTGAGCTCCTTTTCCTGCATCTTGATCCAAATGGACCACAGCCTCTTGACCCTTCCAGAGACGTCAGCACCAACCGTATGTGGACCCAGGGCCGCACCAAGATCTCCACGAACCCGCTCGATATAGGCCTCAAAGTAGGGGCGACGGCTCTCGATCTGTCTACTGAGTTCAGAGTGAATCTCCGGGTGCAGGTGGCGAAAGGCGAGATCCTGCAGCTGCCCCTGAATGGAGACGATGCCCAATCGATTTGCAATTGGCGCGTACAACTCCATCGTCTCGCGGGCGATGAGCTTGCGCTTCTCGGGCTTCATGGCATCGAGGGTGCGCATGTTGTGCAGTCGATCCGCCAGCTTGACCACGATCACTCGGATGTCGTTGGCCATGGCGAAGACGAGCTTGCGAAAGTTCTCAGCCTGAGCCTCCTCTGCGGTGCGGAAGTCAAGCTTGTCGAGCTTGGTGACCCCCTCGACCAGAGTGGCTACGTCCTTCCCGAACTGGTCAGCGATGTCCCCAAGCGTGGCATCAGTGTCTTCGACTGTGTCGTGAAGGATGGCCACCGCGATGGTCTCGGTGTCCATCTTGAGTTCGGTGAGGATGTGCGCCACCTCGAGCGGGTGTGCGAAGAACGGCTCACCGCTCTTTCGTTTCTGCCCCTGGTGGTACTTCGAACCGAAGACCCAGGCCTTGCGAATAACCTCGAGCTTCGCGTCTGGGGCGTAGGCCTGAACGGCGTCGAGGATTCGTTCCAGTCTCAGCATCTCTTCACTCTACTACGAGGACAGCACCGCTCCACGGGACCGATGGTGCCCTACTTCTCGCTCAGGGCTGAGGCCCCAGTCAGGTCCAGATCAGCCCAGACAGCATGTGTGCTGCGCCGCATACGCTCCGCTGCGACCACTACCAAAAAGTCCTCGACAGCCCTACTGAGCTCGTCGTTGACGATCAGATAGTCATATCCCGGCGCCTCGGACATCTCCGAACGAGCCACTGCCAGGCGCCCAGCGACCACCTCAGGGCTGTCGGTTCCACGTCCTCGCAAGCGCCCTTCAAGCGCTTCCATGTCGGGCGGCAGCATGAACACAAAAACCGCGTCAACCCCCGCCGCTCGGACCTGGCGAGCTCCCTGCACGTCGATGTCGAGGAGCACCACATCACCAGCGTCTACAGCTGCTGCGACCTGCTCTCTCAATGTCCCGTAGAGATTGCCATGCACCTGCGCGTGCTCCAGGAACTCGCCGCGGGTCAGGCGCTCTCGGAACGCACGCTCGTCAAGAAAATAGTAGTCCGTGCCGTCGCGCTCACCGGCGCGCTGAGGCCTTGTCGTACAAGAGACAGAGAAGCGCAACTCGGGCAGGCGCTGCATGGCCTGCCGCGTGACAGTCGTCTTGCCGCAGCCAGATGGTCCGACTACGACCACAAGTAACCCTGCCTTACTCAAGGTTGGCCACCTGTTCGCGGATCTTCTCGAGT
>CAZEIY010000392.1:0-4355 GCA_964512375.1 uncultured Rickettsiales bacterium
GTCAGCGATGTAGACCTCGAATCGGTGATCGTCGAGAACAACTCGTCCAACTTCCAAGGTGGCATCAAGTTCTATACCGGCGAATGCAACCTGAACCAGGTGATCGTGCGCAACAACTCAGCGAATCTCAGCACGGCTGGGATGTCCGCCTATGCCATTAGCGGCGCGTGGAATGACGTGCTCATCGTAGACAATGAGGCGGCTGGTGCGATCGGCGGCCTGGAACTGACCTATTCCTCCATCACTGCGACGAACATAGAAATACGAGGTAACCGAGCCCTCTCACAGAATGGAGGTGGCGCCTCAATTCTAGGAGGTAACAGTAGCTTTGAGGACCTGAGGGTAATCGGTAACGAAGCGGCTCTCAGCGGTGGTGGCCTGATGTTAGGTGCCGATTCGACTCTCCAGATCGGCGGCGCGTTGATTCAGGGCAACAGAAGCCTGGGGGGAAGCAGCACGACGGGCGGAGGAGTTAACATTTCTCCAGGGGTCGGCAGTCTCGGACAGATCGACATCGACGACAGCACAATCACCGACAACAGCGCCTTCAACGGTGGGGGGATTCATCAAGGCGGCGGCACGCTCAATCTGAGTGACGTGGTGGTCGCGCAAAATCAGTCCACGAGCCCCGGCGTGGGAGGTGGCGCAGGCCTTCACCTGGTAGGGAGCAACTCTACCCTTGCGCGGGTCGTGATCGCGGGCAACGTTGGCGCGGGTAGCCAGTTTGTTGGTGGCGGCCTGTACGCCACACAGCAGCAATTGACCCTCAGTCAGTCCACAGTTTCGGGCAACGTCGCTCGCACGGGCGGTGGCATCTACATCAATGGGACGGGCAACTACTCGCTGTCCCACGTCGAACTGCTCGACAACACCGCGGCAGAAGGTGGAGGGCTGGCCATCATCGAAGACGCCGCTGTGACGTTTGACCACGGACGCATCGTGGCTAACACGGCAGCTACCGCGGGAGGAGGCATGTATCTCTCTACCAGCGCCACGACCGGACTCTCACACCTCTCGGTGGTGGGTAACGAGGCTACTAACGGCGGAGCTGTGGTCATCGTGAACTCCAGCTCATCATCCAACACGCTCTTCTTTGAGAGCTCTGACTTCAGCGGCAACACGGCCAGCGTATCAGCCCCAGGATTGCTCAATAACCAGGGCAGCTACGATCCGGGCATCTCAAGCTGCAACGCTTTTGAAAACTCGTTCCCCTTTACAGGGACGGTCGTCAACTTTGAGGGCTTCCAAGCCGACCCTCTGCTCACCGGCAACACCTCGCTGGATTCGCAGTTTCTGGCGGACGACAGCCACGGCCTTGTCGACCCGCTCGACTGGGACCTGCATCTACAGGTAGGTAGCCCGCTCATCGACTCAGGTGTCGGCACCGATAGCGACGGCGGGCCTGCCGACATAGGCATGTTCGGTGGCAACGCACAGTGGGATCTGGATGGCGATGGCTACATCTTGTGGTGGCAACCTGGTCCCTATGACTCCGCTACCTACCCTGGGCTGGGCCTGGACTGCGATGACAGCGACCCTTCGCTCTATCCGGGCAGCGGCTGTTAGCTGCCCCACCCATGTCGTGCTCTCAGTAGCCAATATACCGGCTGTTGGTGAAGCTGCCGCGTTGTGGGAGATGTACCCATCAACCTGTTACCCTTCTGTCCCGGTCTTCGGAGAGAGAAATGAAGCACTTCTGGCTGTGCCTACTCGTCTTGCTGTCTCTCTCGTCTTGTGGTTCCGACACGTCCGACGATGACGACACCGTTCTGACCAATGATGATGATGCCGGGGACGATGACGACACCGTTCTGACCAATGACGATGATGTTGATCTGACCGAGTTCCCCTGTTGGTTTGAGGCGACGCTGACGAGCAAAAGTGGAAGCCACACCTGGTCGGGAGCCTGTGGAACGGGTACCGCGACAGGCATCCATTTCATGGTCCAGCCCGGGGCTGCGGAACCGCACCGCGTGAGCAGAATCAGTGCCGCGCCAAGTGAGTACCTCGACCCCTACTGTAGTTTTCGTGTCACCGTGAACACATGCGGCGAAGAGAGCGGTGAATTTGGCACTGCAGTGGACGACTTATCAGGAGACTTCGTCCGGGTGAAGGTGGAGACGGAGGGATGTGGGCTCCCCATCGGTAGGGCCAGGACATCGAGCTCCACTGCTTCAGTCACGGCGGAAGTGACGGGCTTGATGCCGACCGAGATTGATCGTTCGACAAGTCCAGGATCTATTGTTTCATCGGGACATCTTCTCTTCGATGCGACGAAGACCTCATGGACGAATGAGGAGTGGACGATCTCGGGTGTGGTCTCGTGGTCAGAGACGGCAACCACGGTTGGCGAGCTTGGTATCGACTGCCCTTAGCAGGTTGCGATAAATCACCCCGTAAAGAACGCCATTTGGCGGCGCCTGCGGTGCGTGGGCATGGTCCAGCCCCCCACTGGCACTTGGCTGATACCCCCAGTCTGAGTCACCCCTCCTTGCTAACCTTCTGACTCACCACTTCGAGGGGGAGCCATGAAGCGAAGTCTGTTCTTGCTGCTCCCCTGGCTGCTCCCCTGGCTGCTCCTGGCGGCCCCGCAGCGAACGTCCCGCAGTGCCTCCCCCGAAGCCGAAGTCATCCAAGCCTGTAGCCCGGGCACGCCCGACTTCGTGGCGGCCCGGCGCGAGCTGGAGGCGATCGGAGCCCGTGTCCAAGCCCTTGCCCCAGGCGACGACCCGAAGGCCACGTTCGAGGCGCTGAAGAAGCTTCTCGCTGGGCCTTGTTTCGGACTCGCGCCGTATTGGCCCCGCTTGAAGGATGTCGAACCCGAGACGGCCTTCGCGCTCCAGAGCTTCTGGGAGGCGGGTGGAGCCCCCTGGTTCGCGCAGTTCCTGGATCTCCATGGCCCCCCTCCCGTCTACAGCTGGACCGTGCCGACACTCCGCAAGAGCTTCGGATCCGAGACGGACCGAGGCCATCCGCTCGCGCCGCTGTTATGTCCGCTGGCATTGGCCGAATGTGGGCGGGAGACACAGGGCTGGGAGCTTCGAGCTCGGTCGGCTTTCGAGGGGTTCTCGTATCGCAACTCCTACGAGGACGTCACTCAGAAACGAGCAGAGTCCAGCCGCCGCGGTCGCCATCACTGCCGCGACCTGGCGGTCGAGAAGCCGCCCCTCGACCGATGGTTGGTCTGGATGAACTGCTTGCAGGAAACCGAGGCCAGGCAGGATGCGCTTCCGTTCGGGCACATGAGGGCGCCGGAGAGCGGCTGGTGGGTCCTCGATGGGCGGCGGGGCCATCATTCCTTTTGTGACGAGATTCGGGCCTATCACCTGGAGACCGGCACGGCTTTCGTGGTCTCGAGCTGCAGCCGGCTGGTGCTGCGTAACGACGGCACTGTGGACGGGCGCGGCACCGACGCACTCCGCAAGGTCCAGACCCGCGTGGGTCAGCTACCCCTGGACTCACTGAGGGAGGCCGCGTGGATGACCTTTCTGGCGCCCGAGGCACAAGAAGGCGTCGTGCTGTCCGGTACCGGAACCGCACTGCCCCCGGAGATCACTCCCGTCCGGCGCTCGGGACAGGGGATGGGCTTTGGTACAGGCAGCGGCAGTGGAAGCAGCGCGCAAACTCGACTGAACTGGACCTGGTCTCAGAGCCCGGGGCATCGCCATTCTGGGGATCTGCTCTGGCCTGAGGACTACGACCGAGCCGGCTACGATCATGCGGTCAAGCTGCTGCAGATAGCCGAAGCGAGCTTCGTAGAATCCTGCCCGCGCGCGGCTCTACCCGGTTGGCTGACCGACCTGATGCGCCGCGACGAGACCTCAGGGGAACTCATCGCAAATCTGCGCAGTCTCATGGAGGCGGAATTGTGTTCTGAGTGAGGACCTCAGTTATGCCCAGCGGCCTTGACCGCCCGTCGTTTTGGGGGTGTCCTTAACTACTTCATGCCGGCTCCAGAGGTACCCAATGGCTGAGACCACAAGTTGCGAAGTCTGTGGCGTTGACATGGAAGGCGAGGCCTTCACCCTGTCGGCGCTGACCGAACCGCCGAGTTTGCTTGCGGCCTGTGAGACCTGCGCGAGCTCGCCATACATCACCATTCGCCATGGGGGCCTGCAGATACGCATCGACCGGGATGACTACATCCGTGCGGACCACGAGCGCCTGCACGTTGCCCTGGACAAGATCAGCGAGGAAATGGACTACCTCGGCTGGTCCCTCGAAGCAGTGCGTCTGCATGCCGGCTCAGATGACGTCACCGAGCCCTACGAGGAGTAGCGCGGCCTGCTCGCCGCTGCCTTTAGCCCTTGCCGTTCGACTTCATGAGCTTCTCGACCGCAGATAATGCAGTCGGT
>CAZEIY010000393.1:0-4345 GCA_964512375.1 uncultured Rickettsiales bacterium
CGCATAAATCGTGAAGAAGGACCACGAGTTGAGGAGAGGCAGCATGAAGGACTTGAGGCTATCGCGGACCAGGCTCTGGCTGAATCGGGAAGGCTGAGTGGGGTTGGAGCGATAGAAGAACCAACGGAAGGCATCAGCGCCGTAGCGGTCGATGATGACATCGGGAGCGATGACGTTGCCGATGCTCTTGCTCATCTTGCGGCCACCCTCATCGAGCACATGGCCGAGAACGACGCAGTTGTTGTAGGCGGGACGGTCCCGGAGGAAGGTCGAGATGACGTGAAGAGTGTAGAACCAGCCGCGCGTCTGGTCGACGGCCTCGGAGATGAAGTTGGCGGGGAAGGCGTCCCCGGAATCGACCAACTCTCGGCCTCGCTCGTCGAAGGGGTAGTGGTGCTGGGCGAAGGGCATTGAGCCGGCATCGAACCAGCAGTCAATTACCTCGACGACCCGGCTCATGGTGCCTTCGCACTCGCTACAGTCGAACTGGATGTCATCCACGTAGGGCCGATGTGGGTTCCACTGTTCACGTTCGTAGGGGTTGGCCGGCGGGGTCATGCCTGCCCGTTCGAATAATTCCTCGTAGCTGCCAAAACAGTGGACGTGGTTGCAGTCACTACAACGCCAGATCGGCAGGGGAGTACCCCAGTAGCGTTTGCGTGACAGGGCCCAGTCGACGACGCCCTCCAGCCACTTCCCAAAGCGTCCATCACGAATGTGGGAGGGGGTCCACTGGATCTGCTGGTTTCCGGCGATGAGCCGGTCGCGCATCGCGGTCGTGCGCACGAACCACGAGGAGGTCGCGTAGTAGTACAGCGGCGTGCCATGCCTCCAGCAGTGGGGGTAGGGGTGCTCGTAGCGGACAGAGCGAACCAGCTGGCCGCGCCTCTTCAGGTCTCCGACGATCTCGGGGTCGGCGTCTTTGAACCACATGTCTGCGTAGTCGCCCGCGTGATCCTTGAATCGTCCGCCAGCACTGAGGGCGCAGTACATGCTCAGTCCGTAGCGCAGTCCGACCCGGTGGTCGTCTTCACCGAAGGCAGGAGCTACATGGACGATGCCAGTGCCGGAATCCAGTGTGACGTAGGGGTCGACGACGACAGACCAGTTGGGGCCGGGTTCATTTTCGGCATCGGTGCCGGTGCCGGTGAAATCGAACAGGGGCCTGTAGCGGAGTCCCTCGAGCTCAGCCCCTGTAAACTCGGCGACAACAGGTTGCTCGCGAAGATCGATGGGTTTGTTGTCGATGAGCTCTTCGACGGGGCCCTGCAGGCCATCGGCGATGAGATAGTGGCGCCCTGGATGTGTCTGTGATGCAACCAGCTTGTAGCGGAACTCCGGGTGGACGCAGGTTGCCATGTTGGACGGTAGGGTCCATGGGGTGGTCGTCCAGGCGAGAATCCAGGCGCTCTCGGGCAAGGGAGTGCTCCCGACGCTCTGGCCAGGAAGAAGCTCGAATGCGACGGTGACCGAAGGGTCCTTGACGTCCTGATAGGCCTGCGCGACCTCATGACTGGAGTGGGTCGTGCCACACAGCGGGCAGTAGGGGAGGACCTTGTGCCCTTCATAGAGCATGTCGGCGTCGAACATCTGTCGCAGAATCCACCACACAGATTCCACATAGGTGTTGGTGAAGGTGAAGTATGCGTTGTCGTAGTCGAGCCAGAACCCCAATCGCTCGCTGGCCTTCACCCACTCGCGTTCGTAGCGCTGAACCGACTCGTAGCACTTCTGGTTGAAGGGCTCGACGCCGTACTCCTCGATGGAGTTCTTGTCGGTGAAGCCGAGCTCCTTTTCGATAGATATCTCGACGGGTAGGCCATGGGTGTCCCAGCCCGCTTTGCGCTCGACCCGATAGCCCTGCATGGTCCGAAAACGGGGAAACAGGTCTTTGATCGTACGGGTCAGAGCATGGCCGACATGGGGCACGTTGTTCGCTGTGGGCGGTCCCTCGAAGAAGACAAAGGAGCCAAGGGGAGCTTCCTTGGCCAGGGAGGCCTTGAAGATCTCCTGCTCCTGCCAGAAGGCGAGGGTGTCTTCCTCGCTGCTGGGCAGTGCACCGATCTCAGGTGGGCTGGCGAACTTGTTCTGTGACACGGCGACGCACCTTAGCAGCGACTAGCCAAAGAGTGCGGCTTGAGAGGTGTCTGGCGCCTTGGGCTCGGGAGGGGACGTTGTGGCCGGCCCCTTCGCCTGACGCGCGGCGCGTCGTTCAGCGAAAGCGGCCTCTTGCTCCTGCCGCCAGGACTCCTGCTCGCTCAGGAGGGTTCCAAGATCGACGGGAACCTTGTCAGCGAAGCGAAGCAGGACTTTGCCAGTGGCTTCGGCATCATGCTCTGCACGGTGTGCCTGGCTGAGGTCGACTCCAAGCTTGTCTGCGACGCGTCCCAGGCGATGGCTTCGCTCCGTGGGCATGAGGTGCCTGGCCCAGACCAGCGGGTCGAGCACGGGAAGCTCGGGCATCGTCAGGCCGGCGCGCTTCATCTCGTTTTCCAGGAAACCACAGTCGAATGGCGCGTTGTAGGCCACCAGTATGCGGTCTCGAAGGCGTCCGTAGATGTCCCACTTCAGATCGCGAAAGCTGGGCTTGCCCTTGACCATGTCATCTGTGATGCCAGTGATCTCGGTGATCTTCGCGGGGATCTCGCAGCCAGGATCGATGAGCTGTCCCCAGCGTTCGGCGATCTGGCCTCGCTCGAACCGGACAATGCCGACCTCGATGACGCGGCATTCATTGGCATCGAAGCCGGTGGTCTCTACATCGACCACGGCCAGGGACAATTCGCGCCAAGGAGCGCTTAGATCGAAAGACAGCATGATGCTCAGGTAGCACATCGCTGGGTGCGGTACAACGGGCTTGTGACTCGATCTGACTTCGGGTAGTGGATAGCTGATGAGAGATGACCTCCCCCAAGCGCGAATGGTTTCTGCAGGCGGCTTGAAGCACCGACTTCTCGAGTGGTCCGGAAGCGGGCCGACGCTTCTCCTTCTGCACGGTTTTCTGGATTGCGGTGGAAGCTTTGCGCCTCTGGTCCGACAACTTCCCGAGGAACTTCGGGTGGTGGCCATGGATTTTCGTGGTCATGGGGAGAGCGAATGGGTTGGCCGCGGTGGGCACTACAACTTCTATGACTATGTGCGCGACGTACGAGATGTCGTCGACTCTCTGGACAGTGAGCCGCTCTTTATTCTGGGTCACTCTATGGGGGGGGGCGTGTCCGTGTTGTTCAGCGGTGCCTGGCCTGCTGCTGTCGAGCGACTCATTGTGGTCGAGGGTCTTGGCCCGCCTGCTGAGTTCGTCGAGGACGGGCCGGACCGAATGCGGCGCTGGATTGTTGAAGAACGTCAGCTTGCGCGCCGCTCTTCGCGAACATTCGAGAAGCTAGAGGATGTCGCTAAGCGGCTTATGGCTCGCCAGCCAAGGCTGGAGCGCGATCGAGCCCTGGAGTTGGCTGGCTGGCTGGCAAAAGAGTCCGAGTCTGGCTGGCAGTGGCGGCACGACCCCATGCACCGGGTGCGAGGCCCGAAGATCTACCAGGCTGGGACCTACGCCCCCTTTCTCGAGCAGATCAGCTGTCCCACCTTGCTGGTGACCGGGTCCGAGTCCTGGTATCGGTGGCCGGATCTTCCTGAGCGACGCAGCCATCTGCGAGACCGGCGAAGCGTTGAGATTCGTGAGGCGGGCCACATGGTTCACCAGGACCAGCCGGGCCTTCTCGCTGAGGCTGTATCTAGTTTTATTGCGGGTGAGGAGCCGAGCGACGCCATTTACCCCACATAGTCGTCGATTCTCCCTTGCTCTTGGGCCGGCCTGCTGGCACTTTGCTGCGCCATGTCTTCTCGGAGCAAGAACCAGTGTATTCCAGGGACGCCTGATGAGCGGACGCCTCACCCTGTCGTCGTAGAAGAGCAGGGCTTGCTGGCGACAATCATCGAGGGTCTGGCCGAAGTGGCGCCCGAGTCGCGTCTGGATTTCGACGCAATCGTCGCCGAGATGAATCGGCTACGGGACGAGATCCCGACGGCTCAAACAGACGAGCGTCCTGGTTTGATGGATCAGTACGAGCGGTTGGGTAACCTCCTGCTACAGCAGGGAGCTTCTCAGGGCGGAGAGGGTGTTGACCCCGACAGTCCGTACTTCGCTCATATGCGTCTGAGCCAGGACGGTCGGGAGCGCGACGTCTTTCTCGGAAAGGCAACTCGCCTCGATAGTGGTCTGCGAATCGTTGACTGGCGTCATGCTCCGGTCTCGGCCCTCTTTTACCGCTACTCCGAGGGTGATGACTTCATCGAAGAACTGGGCGGCCGAGAGGTGTAGGGAACCGTATTGGTCCGTCGTGTGGTC
>CAZEIY010000394.1:0-4321 GCA_964512375.1 uncultured Rickettsiales bacterium
TCGACAACTACCTCCACCGGGTCGGTCGCACGGCGCGGGCCGGACGGACCGGCCTTGTCGTCAATCTGGTGACCCGACGGGACGCCCCATTGATGAAGAAGCTGGAGCGCAGGGGTGGCTCCACCCCGTCGTAGAAGCAAGGGTCCTCCTAGCTACAACTGGCGTCGCCGAAGTTGTCGGGTGCGCCCGCTCATTCAAAGGCACCCTCAAGAACGGCAAAGTGTTCGGGCCATCTCGGGCCAGGAAACTCTTGTCTAACGGATTCCCCCTGATCGGTTAGGCTTCAGGGGACGGGAGGAACAGCATGCACATCATCATTCAAATTGGCCTGGCGGTTCTAGCGCTAATCGTCGTCATCGCAATCGTCAGAAAGCTTCTCAAGATCGCACTGTACGGCGCGATTTTCTTGGCCGTTGCGGCAGGAGTGATGTGGCTGATGTTCACCGGGGATGATCGCAAGAAGGACCTTGCAGAGGAGGCTCAAGACGTAGCGGGTCAAGCGGCCGAGAGCGGCAAGGCTGCTCTGAAAGAGAACGCCGAGAAAGCTCGAGGTGTGGCTGGCGAGGCGCTCGAAGAGGCCGCGGCTGCCTCAGCAGAGGCCAAGCAGACCGTTGGCGAAGTGATTGACCAGGCCGCTGCCGCTGCAAGCGATGCCAAAACAGCCGCTGAGCAGACCATCGATGGAGCGACAGAGGTGGTAAACGAGGCAAGAGTTGCCGCTAGTCAGGCGGCCGATGAAGCAAGAGTAGAAGTGGGTGAAGTAGGCGATGAGGCGAAGGTCGCCGCAGAACGAGCGGCAGATGTTGCGCGCGACAAGACTGGCCAGAACAGCGACACGACGAACGACGCGGGCTCCGAGTGATGAGAACCTTCGGCAGAAGAGCTCTGATGCCCACTTCGTATCGCAGCGCCCCGCTCTTCGTCACACTCATCGTTCTGCTTCTTCTGTGCTTGTCTCTATCTGCCTGCCTCTCCAGCCAACGTGGGCGGGGTAGCGATGATGACGACACGGCCGGTGATGACGACACGGCCGGCGATGACGACACGGCCGGCGATGACGACACGGTCGGTGACGACGACTCGGTCGGTGATGACGACACCACAGGTGATGACGACACCACAGGTGATGACGATGACACTCAGGGGTCTTCTGACGGCTGTACCGGCCCCCCAGTCACCTTTGCTGAGCAGGAGCCCAACAACGGCAGCAGCGCGACAGACATCAATGTCATCACATCACAAGACGGCGACATCACGATCACCGGAAGCGCCTCGAGCTGCTCCAACGATGGCCAGGCCTGGACCGGCGACGTCGACATCTTCCAGGTGACGGTTGGCTGCGCCGATGAGGCTACGTTCAGCTTGACCTGGCAGGGCACTCAGACCGATATGGACTTCTACGCGGGTCAAGACCCCACCACCCCAGCAGTCACTGGGCTTAGCTACGGAGAGACACCAGCGCTAGAGAATGGCACGGCCATGTTGAGTGACGATTTCACCGTCAGCATTCTGTGCTGGTCGGGGCCAGGCGTGGACTGGACGATGAACATTCACTGGTCAGGCATTGGCACCGGCGGTGGTGATGACGATGACACCAGCGGCGACGACGACGACACCACAAACTCAGGCAACGACTATGGTCCCTCTAACTCGTGGTGGCATGCTCCCAGTAGCAGTGTCCCTTCTGGGCTCAGTGGTACGGGTTGGAGCAATGGTGACATCGCCTACAACTTCACGCTGACCGACCAGCACGGAGACCAGGTTGAGCTGTACCAATTCTACGGTCAGGTAGTCCTTCTCGACGTCTTCGCCGAGTGGTGTGGACCCTGCCGAGATGCAGCACCCCACGGCGAACAGACCTTTCAGAGCCTGCAGAGCCAAGGCTACGTCATGCTGGCTCTTATGGAAGAGAATGTCTTCTCTGCCGATCCGCAGAGCGCCGATGTACTGCGCTGGGCCAATGACTATGGCTTGAGCCATCCGGTACTCGCGGATCCTGGTATGAGCCAGGGCTACCACGCGCTTCAGCCCGGCGGTACCAGCATGGCGTTCCCATCGTATGTGCTCATTGACTGCACCATGACCATTGTCGCCGACGACTTCTACGGTGCAGACGCAAGCTCCATCCAGCCCTACCTGTAGGGGTCAGTCAATCCTGATTTCATACTCACCCTCTGCCATGACCCAGCCTCGGTCGTAGGGGACAGGTATCCCTAGCAGGGCAACGGAATGGTCCTCGAATCTCGTTTATCGCCCTACAGAGCGAACTGCGAGCCTCCGGCGGCGGCGGGAGCCTGCGAGTAGCAGGGCTGTCAGTCCCCACCCAGGGCCTCCTCCAGCCCCTCCAGTCACCCCACAGGCGCAGCCGTTGGACGAGGCCTGACTGCTGCCGTTGTCGTCGTCGTCACCGGTCGCGCTATCGTCGTCGTCACCGGGCACATCGTTGATGAGCAGCCGCAGCTCCAGATCATCGAAGTAGCTGTCGTTATCGGAGCCCGCGTTCCGAGTTCCGTAGAGGAAAAACTCGATCGTCCTTGTCCCCGATGGCAGGGACAGGGAATCGCTGAATTGCTCCCAGGTCCCAGTCGAGCCGCTGTATCGGCTCGAGCGAGCCAGTTCCTCGCCAGCCTCTGCCAATGCGGCAATCTCGAACTCCGGTTGATCCGAGCCACCGTAGCTGCGCATCCACCCCCCGAAGTGGGCTAGTACCCGGTCGTCATCGATGGCCTTCGACCAGTCAGCCACGGAGCCCCGTTGGCTGGCGGAACCGAAGTCAGCCTCGTCCGCACAGACTCCGCCCACTGCAAACAGTCGATCGCCGCTGTGAGGAGGGACGGAGTCGCATTCCCCGTCCGTCAGGGACTCGATGACCCCCTCAAGGGCCGGCCAGTGTTTCGTCCCGTCTTCCGCCCCTGGGTTGAGGAGCAGGTTGTCGCTGAGCAGGCTCTCCCCTGTGCGGAAGGTCACTGGAACAGACCACTCGCTCCAGCCGAGCCCTTGATCTCTGTAGCGAACCCGCCAGCAGTAGTCCGTCTCGCCATCGAGCTCATAAACCACCTCGTCGCTGAGGTCATCATCCGCCTGAAGGTCCTGTCCGAAGTACTCATTGCGGTACTGAACCCAGCGGTCGACAAGGAGGGCTTCCCAACTCTCGCAGGAATCAGCGACCTGCCAGTGCGAAGCGCCATGGAGGTCGCCGTCGGGGTCGGAGTAGAGGGAAGCCACAAACAGGGTCTCGTCGGGGGAGGCTCCTTCTCCGCTCGGCGACAGAGCCACTGGCAGGTCCGGACCGGTGTTCCCCAGACGGATCGTCAGATCGTCCCGCACCTGGTTGTTGAGGGGTACGGCATCATCTCCTCTACTTACCCGCCGCAATCTGAACGAAGGAGTATTGCCAGCCTCGATCTCGACGATCACAAAGCCCCAGTCGTCGTGGGTGGCGACGAACTCGCTGTAGTCGGCCTGGGGATACTCCCCCCAGTAGTCGATGGCGCCGCCCGCGGTCGCGACGTTCACCCAGAGGTGGTTATGGTCCCGCGACTGGCCCCGGGAGTAGCCGTGAGTGTGACCAAAAAAGTGGATGCTCGGCTTCCCGCAGTCCGTCGAGAAGGCCTCGAGACGCTCCACTACCGATCCGGTGTAGCCGGTCTCCCCGGGGAGCCAGAGTTCGGACTTAAAGGGATGGTGGAGCTGCGCGAAGACAAAGTCGATGTCGGAGTCGGTGCAGGTGGCCGCCAGGACGTCGTCGAGCCAGTCCAGCTGCTCCTGAATCCGGTAGTCGCCGTTGGAGTCCAGCCCGATCACTCGGACGTTGGAGCGGTCCAGAAACCACCAGTGCTCCAGGTACCCGTCGCTGCCGTTGGGCGGTAGGTTGAAATAGTCGAAGAAGTAGGCGCTGTCGGCCTCGTGGTTGCCAGGCACCGGGTAGACCGGGACATGGGGCCAGAGCCTCTCCCCCGGGTCGAAGAAGTCGTCCGCGTACTGATCGTAGGACCAACCGTTATCCACGAGGTCCCCCGGCACCAGGGTCATCGCTAACTCCGAGGGGAGGTCGCTACCGAACTCAGCCTCGACAAAGGCGAGCACACCCTCTTCGACGATCTCCCGAAACTTGTCGGGCGCAGCCCAACTCTTCTGCATGTCACTGACAGCCACGAGACGGAAGCTCTGCTCCGCTGAGGGTAGAGCGGGAGTGACGAAGTCGTACACCTGGGAGACCGCGTCCTCGGTTACGGTGCGGTACCAGTAGCGGGTGCCTGGCTCAAGGCCGGTGAGCTCGACGCCGTGGTGTTTGCTCTCTCCGAACCCCTCACTCGCCGAT
>CAZEIY010000395.1:0-1099 GCA_964512375.1 uncultured Rickettsiales bacterium
CGGGGAACACCGATGACGAAGATGGCGACGGCCTGGCCAACTGCAATGATCCGGACTGTACGAACTCGTGCCCGGAGAACACGGAGGCGCTGTGCAGCAACGGCATCGACGATGACGCCGACCTCAGCCTGGGCGAAGGCGCCGATTGCCTGGATCAGGAGTGCGCCAACTTCCACTTCTGCATCGCCGAAGACTGCACGGACCCAACAGGGGACATCGATAGCGATGGCGACGCCGGCTGCGCCGACGATGAGTGCACAAATGGTCTACAGGCGCCGTGTTTCGAGAACACCGCTGCTCTTTGTGACGACACCCTCGACACCCTCGACAATGACGGAGATGGGCTCTTTAACTGCGACGACCCCGACTGCCAGGACGCGAGCATCACCGATACCAATGGCGACCCTCTCTGCGGAGAGACGCTGTGCTTTGACGAGACCGACGACGACAACGACGGTACGGCGGACTGCGGTGGCGTAGTCATTAACGGCGTGACGCTGCCGGCCGACCCCGACTGCTGTAGCGATTGCGGAACCTGCCAGGCCGAGAACTGCGCCCCGACAAATGCGACTGGAGAGAACAATGGCATCGCCGACAACGATGAGGACGCGAACGGCAGCGCTGACTGTGGTGACTCGGCCTGTAGTGGGCTGCCCGCCTGTGGTGCGAACCTGCCCTGGAGTGATCTGGTCACTGTCACCACGACGGGATCCTGCCCCATCAATGCAAACGGCAACAGCACCTGCACCCTACCCGCGGGTGACCCCGGCCAGGACCCGACTCAGCCGAACTACATCCCCAACCCCAACGCCATCCAGGCTGTCGACATCGAGGTCACCATCGAATTCGGCAACGGGACCAGTTCGACTGTAGGTGACCTCATAATCAAGTTGGAAAATTGCAATAGTAGTGGAAACGACCTGTTGTTAGATAACACCCAGGGCCTCAGCGGCAACAATTTGACTGCGACGATCTTCGACAACAACTCCTCTACAAGCATTAGTAACGATTCATCGCCCTACACCGGCTCGTACGACCCAGCGCAGGCTGGTGGCCAGACCATTGGGTGCAACGGTTATCCCGCCAACGACACCTGGCA
>CAZEIY010000395.1:1109-4304 GCA_964512375.1 uncultured Rickettsiales bacterium
CGGGAACAGTCACTGAATGGTCTGTGCACTTCGACCTGGGGGATGTCGAGCACTGCAATGACGGCATCGACAACGACGGCGACAACGACATCGACTGCGCCGACTCCGGCTGCCAAAGCAACGTCCTGTGCGGTGGCAACACCGGTGGCAGTGAGACCTGTGACGACGGGAACGACAACGACGGCGACGAAGACGTCGACTGCCAGGACGACGACTGCAACGGTCAGACCGGACCCAACGGTGAGACCTGCTCGTTCGGGACGGAGCAGGGTTTCTGTGGCGATCAGGCCGATAACGACGGCGACGGTCTATTCGATTGCGACGACTCTGACTGCACAGGCAGCAATGACCCCGCTTGTGTAAACGAGACCAACATCAATGGCGCTACCTGCGATAGCACCGGCTGCCAGAACTGTTTTGATGGCAACGACAACGAAGCCGACGCAGGCATCACGTCCGGGCCTGGAGTCGGTTATGCCGACTGTGGCTCTGCCACCGACAATCAGGGCAATACACTCCCCGCCGACCCCGCCTGTACGGCAGCAGGAGCCTGTGGGGGCGGCAACAACAACACTGGCTGGACCACTGAGGAGGACTATTCCAGTGAATGCTCGGACACCAACTACGGCGACCAGACCAGCTGTGAAGGCGCAGGCGAGACATGGATTCCAGGTGGCTGCTCCGATACCATCGACAACGACGGCGACAACCTGATCGACTGCCTTGATGAGGTGGACTGCTGTGCGAGTCCCGACTGCGCTAACACCAGCATTTGCAGCGGCAGCTCCGGCGGTGAGGTGTGCGATAACTGCATCGATCCCGCTGATGACAGCAACAATGACGGCATTGGTAGTCCCGTCGACTCCCACAACGGCACCGGAATCTGTGGGACAGGTAATTTCACGATGCCATACGATGACGATGAGAACGGCAGCGCCAACTGCGATGACGGCGCGGAGTGCTGGGACTGGCCCTCCTGCAATGACGAGGGCATCCAAGGCACGTGCTCGGATCCGACAATCATAAGAAAGAGTGTTTGTGAGGGCGCAGGTGGAACCTGGACTGACGGAGTGTGTGGTTCAAGCAGCTGTCTCCAGTGCCACGACTGCTCCGCCAACGCCGATGGCTCAGGGGGCTCAGCCTCCTGCTTCGTTGACGGCTCCGGGGATCCCTGCACATCCCTGTACATCGCCGGCTGCGTTGTAAATACGGGCTTCGAATACCCGATTGATAACAACAGAGATGGATTGGCCAACTGCGATGATCTAGGCTGCGCCAGCGATGATCAGCAGTGCCCGCCGCCGCCGAACGAGGGCAATATCAACTGTCACACCGAGGCCCCCAACGACGTCGGCCCAAGTTACTGCGTGGAGTGTTACGACGGCCTCGACAACGAGCCCACCCCCGACGGAAACGGTGGCGCCTCGGGCCACACCGGTGCCTGGGACGGCGGCATGAACTACCAGTCCGGCCAATCGATCGAAGATGGTGCGGACTGCTATGACCCAGAAGCGATCGCCTGCTTCAACGATTCGGACTGCGAGACCTGCAGCAGGTCCTACGCCTGCTTAGAGTGCGTAAACACCATCGGCTGTCCCACAGACCCGAACCATGCGGACTACGACGCAAGAGCAGCCTCGGTGATTAGTAACTGCTACACGATCCGAGCGATGGTGCCTTCGACAGACTGCCTGAGCATCTACAACCCCTGGCTGGGGGGTTCGGGAAGCTCGACCTACCCGAACTAGGGTCGTCACCGGGTTTGCAGCAGGGTCCTCTGGCTGAGGGTTGGTCTGAGACGAGGGCCTCTGGATCTCGTCTGGCAGCATGCATCGCTCTCCTCGTTCTTGGCGGCTGCCATGCGGGTGATGACGACGACTCGGCCTGCTGCGGCGCGCCGCAGCCCGTCGAGGTAACAGCCAGCGTCGAGGCCTCGCTGCCAGTCGTATGCGCTGATCCTGCAGCCCGAACGGCAGCGCCCATGACGCGCGCTGTGGCAGGTGCTGATTTTGCCGAGCAGGAGCAGTGGCAGAGCTCAGCGCAGCAGCTCCCCTCAGGCCTGATCGTGGCGGACTTCGACGGCGACGGACGCCCTGACATCTTCTGGCCCACGGGCCTGTTCCTGGCTCCGTCTCAGGGCACGCTGACAAGGGTGACCGACACCCACCTGCCCGACTTCTCAAACGACATCGAAGGGCTGAGCGCCGCCGACTACGACGGCGATGGCGATCTCGATGTGCTGATGACCGGATTCGAAGGGTTTCGGCTGCTCCGCAACGACGGAGCAGGCGTCTTCGCCGACGCCACCGACTCCAGCGGCCTGGGCAGCAACCAGCTGAACTCGGGCACCAGCGCCTGGGCGGACTACGATCTGGACGGCGATCTCGACCTCGCCGTGATGGTGCTCGAGTCCACCGAGCCCGAAGCCGAAGATCTCGAGGCGATCATCTCGGGCACCCTGCCCGAGGCGCATCCGAGTCGGCTGTTCGAGAACCAGGGAGACGGCACCTTTCAGGATCGAACCGACCTGCTGCCGGCCGCGAGCAACGTCGGCTACACCTGCGCCGGCGGCTGGCACGATGTCGATCTCGACGGCCGACCGGATCTGTACCTGGTGAACGACTTTGGCCACCAGCGCCAGGCCAATCGGCTGCTGCGTAACACAGCCTCAGGCTTTGTGGACGAGAGCGGCAGCACCCTGCTCGGGGTTCCCATCTACGGCATGGGGCTCGCTGTGGGCGACCTCAACGGCGACCAGCGGCCCGACTTCCTAGCCACCAGTTGGGAAGAGGTCGCGCTGCTCGAGAGCTCAGCAAACGGCACCTGGTATCGCTCAGAGCAGGCCCGCGGCATCACGCTCGGCGCCAACCAGCACGCGTCCTGGGGCGCGCACCTGGTCGACATGGACAACGACACGGATCTGGATGCGCTGGTCGCCTTTGGCAACCTGCCCGATCACGGAGCCGAAGAGAGCGCCGAGATCGAAGCCGGGCTCGGTCTGATCAACACACCGGGCCAGCCCGATGCACTCTACCTGCAGGGCAGCGATGGCAGCTTCAGCGACGAGGCGAGCGGCTGGGGCGTCGCCGATGACCGCGACGGCTACAGCATTATTCCCACGGATCTGAACGGCGATGGCTGGCTCGACCTGGTCAAGTCAGACCGCATCTGGCTGAGCCGCTGCGGCGAGAACTC
>CAZEIY010000396.1:0-4266 GCA_964512375.1 uncultured Rickettsiales bacterium
GAGCACCCGATATAGCGCGAACCAGATCGGCATCTGCAAGAACATGGGCAGACAGCCGCCCAGCGGATTGACCCCGTGTTCCTTCCACAGGGCCATCATCTCTCGATTCAGGGCTTCCTTGTCGTCACCAAGCTTCTCTTTGAGCTTCTCGATCTCGGGCTGCAGCTTCTGCATGCCCTTCATTGAGCGATACGACTTCTGGCTCAACGGGAAGAGTGCCGCCTTGATGCAAACCGTCAGCAGGATGATCGAGATTCCCCAGTTTCCTACCATCGAAAAGATGAACTTGAGGAAGGCAAGGATCGGCAACGCGACCACGCCGAACATCCCAAAGTTGACACTAGACGCCATCTGAAGCGCGTCTGCCTCGAGAACATCCAGCTCCTTGGGACCGCTGTACAGGCGAAAAGAGAGAGAGACCACCTCACCAGGAGCAAGGCTGCGCTGCTGCCCCACGAAGACTGCCGCGTAGCGCTCATCGCCGGGAGCCTTCTCCATGACCAACTGACCGACCAGGGGCTCGCTTGCCTCAATCCCTACGAGGAAGTACCGATCACCAACTCCTAGCCACTCAACGGGACCATCGAAGCGCTTGGCCCCCTTCTCGAGCTTCTCAGGGAGGATGTTCTCAACCTCCCCACCAACCTGCCCCCAGACCTCCGACTGCGAACCGAAGCGATCCGCGGGAGGGTCCATGTGATCAGCGACGCCCACCTGTGGCAGCAGCTCGATGCTCTGGGTACTGGTGTTCTCAAAGGTCACCGTGTAGCCGAGCAGATAGCCTTCGGTGGGCAGCGTGAAGCGCTTGGTGACGGCGACATGACCGCGAGAGCTACGGAAAGTTAGCGAATCATCCCGCTCCTCGACTCGGTAGTAGCCGATGTCCGCAGCAATGCCATCGGCATCAACCCCCACAGGAAAGAGCACATCGCCCTCAGTACCCTGCACAATGTCAACGGGGCCGCTCTTCGGAGGCTCGGGCCAGCCGATATTGAACTCGCCCCAAGAGAACCCGTCAGTAAATCCAGCGAGCAACCAGGTGGGCAACCAATCCAACTCATAGGCCTCCTGGTAGGCCGCAATCTCGATCGCCGTGGGAGAACCACCGAAGTTGGACCAGCTGGTGCTTACACCACGCTCAAGGCCTCCCCAGCTACGAGCCAGCTGAATCGGCTCGACCGGAGCTTCGACGACGCGTTCACTGCGCTTGGGCTCTATACCCCGAGCTGAGTCATCGTCATCACCGTCGCCTTCCGCAACAACAGGAGCCGCATGGTGGCTCTGCTCGGTGGCGGACTCGGCAACAGGCTGCTCAACGACAGCTCGCTGTGGTGGCGGCTCGAAGACAAAGCTCTGAAACAACCACAGCACGAGCACCGACAGCGCCACTGCGGTGAGAACACGCTTTTCCTGGTCTGGATCGGGGGTTGACTGCATTACTGCTCTACTACTACTGCGGGATTGGCGTGGATCTGGGCTGCGCCATGGTCGGGCCAGCGGACAGACTCGTCAAGGGGGTGGCATCGCTTCCTGGTGCACAACAGGACGAATGAGATGCCTCGACCTCCTCATTAGAGAGGTCTTCAGGGGAGTCGATATCGGCGAAACCGGGCACAGGATCGTAGCCGCCCTCGAAAAAGGGCTGGCAGCGACCGAGCCTACAAAGCCCAAGCCACGAGCCGTAGAACACGCCATGGAGTTCGATGGCCTGCATCATATATACCGAGCAGGTCGGCTCGAATCGACAAGCTCTCGGCAAGAACGGCGACAAGAAGCGCTTGTAGCCATGCAAGAGCAACAAGAGGAGTGCTTTCTCTTTCGCTCTCCACTCTTCTTGGTCAGCCATGTGACCAGTTCAGCAAGTTGAGCTTCTACCTGGGCAGCACTGAGATCAGCGGCTCCGGGTCTTGCAATGACCACCAGGTCCCAGCTTCCCGGGATGGTCCGCCAACTGTGACGGAACCAGTTACGTACGAATCTCTTTACTCGATTGCGGTCGTGGGCCTTTCCAACCTTCCGCGACACGGTGAGACCCAAACGAGAGTGTTCACTGTGGTTGGGTGCCCAGGCAATAACAAACTGTCTGGTCCGAAAGGCCCGAGAATGCCTACGATGCCGCTGGTACTCGCCGCTCTTGCGGATGCGCAGCTGGCGAGAGAAGCGAGAGTTCAGATCTACTTCTTCCAGGTGCCCACTGCCAGACGCTTGCGAGCACGCTGACGCCTGCGAGCGAGGATGTTACGACCATTCTTCGTGGACATGCGCAGACGAAACCCGTGGGTACGTCGACGAGAGGTATTGCTCGGCTGGAATGTACGCTTCATGGCCTCGTTCCCTTGTGTGGACGTTTTCTTCGAAAGGCGCGCAAACATAGGGAAGAACGCATGCAGTGTCAACAATCCATCTACGCGATGAATCGGTATCCCTATATATAAGGCGCGCGCGAGCATCACACTTCATAGATTTCCACAGTTACTGTTCGTGTTTTGTTCGCTTGCGCCTACAAGCAAGTAAAGTTTTTTTGCCTCTTGACTACCCAGGGATGAAGAACTCACAAAGTCGATCTGCGTGGTCTTCCTAGGCTTTCTGGTTCGCCAATCTGGCGCTCTTTACCAGAATTGAGAAAGCTCAATTTTGTAGGGATTGGAGCGTTTACAAGGCAAGAAGATCTCGTTTATTACTCATTGAGAAGCGCCGTGCGGGCCGGGGCTTTGATGAGGTTTCATGCCCGACAACAGACAGTAGGATGACTGAATTGCTTCTCTCTCAATGGGAGGAAGTCTGTGGCCGGGTGCGTGCAACGGAAGAGGCCTTCTTCCACGATCCCTGGCTTGACCGGATTTCTTTCGTTTCTTCTGCCGACGACACCGTCGTTCTGGCCACGCCAAATCGACTCTATGTCGAGTTTATCCAGGAAAACCTGGAGCCACTTCTGCTTGCCCACCTGGGTGAAGTCACTGGTGAGACATACTCCATTGACTACAAGCTCGATGCGAGTCTGGAGACCAGCAGAGTGAAACCGGTTGCACCAATACTCAGCCCGGCAGCACCTCCCGTTCCGCGTGGGACAAGCCATGATGGACTTGGTCGCTTCCGACCGAACCCGCGCAAGACATTTGCCTCATTCATCATTGGCGGAGGCAACCAGTTCGCTGCTGCCGCCGCTCAGAATGTCGCCGACTTCCCCGCCCGAAACTACAACCCGCTGTTTATCTTCGGCGGCGTCGGTCTGGGCAAGACTCACCTCCTCAACGCCATCGGGAATCGCCTCCTCGAACGCGACCCGGAATCGCGGCTGGTCTACATGTCAGCCGAGGACTTCACGAACGAGATGATCCACGCCATTCGTTACAAGCGAATGGAGGCCTTTCACGAGCGCTACCGACAGGGCTGCGATGCCCTACTGGTAGATGACATCCAGTCGCTCGGCGGCAAGATGCAGACGCAAGAGGAATTTTTCCACACCTTCAACGCGCTCCATAACAGTGGTCGCCAGATTGTCGTTACCGCTGATCGGTATCCCAAGGACATCATTGGACTGGAAGAACGTCTTCGTTCGCGTTTTGACTGGGGGTTGGTGGCTGATGTACAGCCTCATGATACCGAGACCAAGGTCGCGATCCTTCGCAAGAAGGCTGATGAAGAAGGCATAGAGCTGCCACACGACGTCGCCTTCTTCGTAGCACGCCATGCCACCTCGAACATTCGGCTGCTTGAAGGCACTCTTACGCGACTACTCGCGATGAGTAGCTTCCATGCTGCACCTATCACTCTGGATTTCGCACGCACATGTCTTGACGGCTATCTGCAGGTGGAGGACCCACAAATTTCTGTGGATTCCATCATCAGTGCTGTAGCCAAGTTCTTCAATATCAAGGTTCAGGACATGAAGGGTCCCCGTCGTACCCGCCAGTTGGTGGTACCTCGTCAGGTAGCCATGTTCCTGGCTCGTAGTCATACCGGACTGTCCCTGCCAGAAATTGGCAAGCACTTTGGCGGACGCGACCACACCACGGTCATGCACGCAGTCAAGAAGATCAAAGGTCAAATAGAGACCGACGATGCCTTCCGTCGCAAGGTCGACATGGCACGCAAGACAACGGGTCTCCCCGACTCCTAAGCTCGGGATCTGTTACGCCTCTTAATCAGCGACGAGAGCCTCTAGCTCATCGCAATAGTTTGCTGCATCAAAATTTGCTTGTGGAAATCTCGGTGGAATGCCTGTTGAACGCCAAGTGGACAGCATGTTAAAAAGCTCTGCCTTCA
>CAZEIY010000397.1:0-4263 GCA_964512375.1 uncultured Rickettsiales bacterium
GCCCCCCCAGCCCACCGTGTTCACCACCGTAGTAAAGACAAAGTCGAGTTCATCAGAGCCAAACACCGAGACCAGATCCATGTCGGCTGACTCACAGCTGCTCTGCGCATCCTCGCGAGTTTTGAGCTCTGGACAGAACACGTAGTAGCCGCCCTCATACGGGTAGCCGCCGCAGTCCAGTCCATCACAGTCCGAGTCGACCCCGTCATCATAGGTGTCGCCGGCCTGGGGATAGACCTGGTCGTCGCCGTCATCGCAGTCCTGCCAGCTGGCGAAGCCGTCCAGATCGATGTCTTCAGAGGGACACCCCGACAGGGCGGCGACTCCAACGACCGTGCCCGTGTGGCCATTGCCGGACTGATCGATCAGGCCGTTGGCGTCACTCTCAGCACCCCAGAGCAGGACCGTCATCGCATCATCCTCAAGGAGCGGCTCGGGTGTGAAGGCTTCGTCATAGCGCTGGTCGGCGCTGTGACGGAACGAGTTGATATCGCCGCCAAAATACTCTTGCAGGTTGTTGGGGACGCTGGAGCTGTTGCAGTCGCCCGCGTTGGCGCCGAGCAGCAGCCACTCATTCAGAGCCTGGCTGTTCATGTCGCTACCCGCAGCATCGAAGACTTCGAGCTGTCCATCCAGGTAGAGCCTCGTCTCGTTACTGCTGCCACCGGCGCCATCCTCGACGACCAGCGCCACGTGATGCCACTGACCATCAGCGACATGGGTGGTGCCCTCCAACCAACCTGCCGTACTGCCCCAGCGATAGCCGCGGATCAAGCCCGTGGTGCCGACAAAAGCTCCAAACCACTGACAGGTGGTGCCGAAAATGGCGGCCGTCGCGCTCGGCGCAGAGTCAATGCGAAACCAGGCCTCGCTCGTCCAGTAGTCGCCAAGGCTTAGCAACGAGTCGAGGGTCGAATCCATCTCGATGTGATCATCCACGCCGTCAAACGAGTGGCTGGGGCAGGTAGCTTCCGGAGTCACCGAGGCAGTCCCCACCGCTCCAGTGCCTTCACCGTCCGATGGCGTCACCTCACAGGTCCAGACCTCACCTTCTGCAGTCGCGCTCGCAGGCACGAGCGAGGTGATGGTGGCATCCCCTCCAGTCACATCGTAGGCGGCCTGGTGATTGGCTCCTTCGTACCAGGAGAGGTCATAGCTGACGCTGTCGTTGCCATCATTGAAGTCCGGGTCCAGGGATGCAGTGTCGATGCTGCAGGTCAGAGCATCGATAGAGGCCGGCTCGGTGGGATTGATGACGACCACTGGTGCCGTTGGCAGCGTGTTCGCAATGGTTATGGGCCCCCCAACGACCATCGTGCCCGAGTCAATCCCATCGGTGGGAGTGACCTCGACGGTGATTTCGTCACCTCGCTGCGTCGCGCTCCAGTCCAAGGTCGACGCCGTGCCCGCGTTAACAGCACTTCCAACGGCAGGATCGATCCACCACTGGTACAGGTAATCGGGCGAGTCGCCATCGGCATCGGTCCAGCCCACCACCGACACACCCAGGTGATCTAGGGTCGTTGCACCGGCTGGCTCAATACTGACGCTGTCGATCTGAGGTACCGAATTGGTCACCACCACGGCCGAGCTGAGCACCGGTGCGCCAGCTTCCGCCGGCAGGCTCGCGCCGAACTCGTTAATCGGTGTCACCTCGCAGTAGATGCTGTCACCCGACGAGAACGCGCTGCCGTCTATTGTCTCGCTGGTGACGCTCGCCACCTCGCTACCGGGGGCGCCGACGTACCACTGATATTGATAGATGGGGCTCGAATCAGCCGGATCAGGATCGAGCCAGCCTGTCGGCTGGCAGGTGAACGTCGTCTCCTCGTCGCCAGCACTCGGGTCCAGGGTCACAGCTGACAGAGCGGGCAGGGTGTTGGCTATCGTCACGACGCCGCTGGCCAGGCTCGCACCCGTCTCCTCGCCGTCGTTCGGAGTCGCCTCGCAGCGCACGGTGTCGCCGCGGTCAAAAGAAGAGCCGTCCAGGTCGACGGTAGTGAACGAGGCACCCTCGTTCACATACCACTGAATCTCATAGCTCTCGCTGTCCGCGGGATCGGGGTCCGTCCAGCCGCTCACCAGGCAACTGAAGGTGCTGTCTTCTCCTCCCGAGGAAGGGTCCAGGACAGCGTTCAGCGCGCTCGGCGCCGTATTGATGGCGAACACGTGGTTCGTTTCGATCGCTGCACCTGGCTCTTCGCCATCGTGTGGGATCAGCTCGGCCCAGATCTCATCGCCCTTGTCGAAGTCAACTGAGGTCAACTGCTCGAGACTCTCTACATTGACCTGTACGCCATTAACCAACCAGATAAACGATATCGATCCCGTGTCGCCGTCATCGTCGACTATGGTCGCCGCCGCGCTCAGTGTGTCGCCCTCACGAGGGTCCGGCTCCAGCCCGACGATGAGGGTCGCGCCAGGGGGACTATTGAGGATCGTCGCCGAGACCGTGGTGGGCAAGCTGGAGCGGCCGCCATCGGCATAAGCGATCACTTCTGCGCCCCACACGTCTCCCTTGGTGGTCTGTGCGGATGTGATGGTTTCGAAGCCGCTGAACTCGGTTCGCGGCTGACCGTTGACCGACCAATTGACGTCGTAGATCACCGCATCTGTGGTAACCCGAAGCTCAAGGTTGTCGCTCGTGCGCGGCTCCAGGGGAGTGAGCGACAGCTCGAGGGGGCGGCTGAAGCCGTCACAGTCCTGGTCGGTAGCGTCGACAGGATCATCGGCGCCTGGATAGATGCTGGCGTCCGCGTCATTGCAGTCCTCAAGATCGGTAGGCACCCCAGCGCCGGGCGCGGGATAACCGTCACCGTCATAGTCGACACCATCAACCGAATCGCAGTCCTGATCGATGTCGTCACCGTAGGGATCAGGGGCACCTGGGAAGATCGAGTCATCACCAGGGTCGCAGTCGTCAGCATCGAGGGTGCCGTCACCGTCAAAATCGAGCAGCACATCGCTACCGACGTCGCAACCGAGCGCCAACAGCGCAATCCCTATCCACAAAAACCTGGACATCACTGCCACCTCCGAGAGAGCAATACTAGCGAAGAGCTTCAGATTCGGCCCGGCTCAATGTCGGCGGCGACGTAGAGGAGCGAGAGCTGCGAACAGGAGGGCCCAAAGCCACACTGGGAGCGGTGATTGGGGACTCTCAACACTGCATGCACAGCCGGAACCAAAGTCATCAAGATCGATACCCGGACCGGGGGTCGCCAGCACCACGAAGCCGTTCGCCGGTCCCCAGGGGCCCTCGAGGCCGGTGTCATCTACCGCTCGCCCCGAGACCAGGTAGCCGCCGGGGTCCAGTTCCAGCTCGGCAAGGTGCTCGCCCTCTGGAACTGCTCCACCGCTCGGAGAGATGACCAGTCCGGCCTGATCCCAGATAATCTCGGCCGACTCGTCGTCGCGAAGGATGCGCAGCGTGTAGGTAAGCTCGTCTCGATCCACGTCCAACGCAGGGGCCCAACGCACGGTGACGGCGGTCCCTCCAGCCAGGGTCTGACCATCGCCTGGCTCGGTGACCACCACCGGTCCAGGTGCTTGTTCAAGGCTATTGACGAAGAAGGACTCGCGCACCCAGGCAGAGACGCCACCTCGCTCATCTTCGGCGCGAACCCGAGCCCAGGCCACCGTGTTCTCGCTCAGTGGGTAGGCGACCGCTATCTGCGCGATGCCAGCGGCGTCCGGTGTCACCGTGCCAAGAGACTGTCCATCTACCGACGCAAAATCCCCTTGGGGGGACACCTCGAAGCGAAGAACCTGGGCATCGCCATCCGTATCCTCTTCAGCCACAGCAACAAGCGTCGGCATCTGGGTCGACTGTTCATCTTCCAGATCCTGGAACGACGGCAAGGGAGGGGGCGTGTTCGATACATCCACGTCGAACCAGACTCGATCCGAAGGCAGAGAGCTCAACCCACGTGCATCGACTGCGATCGCGCTCCACTCGTAGACCACATCCTCGGTGAGCGGCGCTGGAATCGGAAAGACCCAGCCCCCATCACCGCTACCATCAGGACTTCCAACGAGGGTAGCGACCAGACCAATTCCATCCCCATACAAGGACACCGTCACAACGACGGACTCGTACTCGGGCTCGATGACCGGTGCAACGGACAGGGTCGGCGTGGGCCCCGGCACCGTCGTGTTGACCGGGTAGAGGGGCTGCGGGGTTCCCGGCCGATTGTTGACCGCATCCATAAAGAACTCGCTCGTCCTGCTCCACGGACCGACCGCGCCCCCGTCCGTGGCCCG
>CAZEIY010000398.1:0-4252 GCA_964512375.1 uncultured Rickettsiales bacterium
TCCTGCAACCCATCCACGTCGTTTCGTCCCTCAAGCAGCGACAATGCGCCCAGGTAGTGGTCGAAGCTGCGGTTCTCCATCATCAAGACGACGACCGTGTCGATCCGTTCGCGGAGCAGGGCAGGCGTGACCTCGGTGATCGGGGGTGGGCCTGGTTCGGGGTCGCTGCCGCCGCAGCCAGGCAGCATCGGCACGACAGCGGCAGCACCCAGCCCCTTGAGGGTACTGCGACGGTTCAGTTTCGAATCTTTCGGGTCACTCATGGACGCTTCCTCAGGATGCTCGGGAGTATATCTGTCTTCGGGCCTGCCTCGGGCCGAAGGATCTCACCGTACTTCAGGAGTCTGCTGGGGTGGCTGAGCAAGGTGCGTGACCGGGCCATCTCGTTCGAGGACAAAGTAGCTCGGGGTACCCAGTCGTAGGCCAGCGCCCAGATCGAGGTAGGTCCACCCGAACAACAGATCAGCTCCTCCTTGCTCAAGGGATACCAGGGGGTCCCGCAGCAGACGGGTCGGATCGAGCCTGTGGTTCCGTCCCTTTCCGTAGTGGATCAGGCAGCTGTGTTCGAGCCCTGCAGGCAGGCCGCCCTGGGCAGCAGGTAGCAACTCGAAGAAACCGAAGCTTCGCGGTGCGCCGTCTTCGCTCATCATGGGTGTCCAGTCCTGATCCAGACCATCTTGCTCGATGCGTTGGTTCCAGCCCCGAACAGAGCCGTTGTCGGTCGTAGTGAAACATTTAGCGAACTTCTTCCAGCTCAGTGCTTCCACCCAGGACGGAAGCCCGAGGGAGATGCCGCGATATCGTGATCCGGCGACGGCAGCCGGCTCAAAGCTGTGCCCTCCCCGGAGTAGCTCCCTCAGCTCCCGTCGTCCCAGGCCGAGCAGGTCGTGGGAGTTCAAGCCCGTCCCATGCGATCCCAGCGGATCGTCGCGTCGATCTCAGCGACGGCGCGTTCATCGCGCAGCTTGAGCTCGGTCATCATGGTCTCGATGGCAGATCGAGTCGGGTGGTTCAGCCACAGTACGAGTCCTCGCCAGGCGGTGAGATTCTCTTCGGGCTGGTGATAGATCGCGTCGCGCAGCTCGGGCAGGGAGCTGAGGACCGCGTGAATTGGATTGAGGGATAGCCCGAGGACTGCACTGCCGCTCGCCATGAGGAGTGCGCTCAGGATGTCGAGATCGGCGACAGCCAGGGCTTCGCTGTCACCCTCTTCTTCGACGACCCTGGCGAAGGCATCCACTGCGCTCTCGATACGTTCTTTGCGCCCACTGGTCATGGAACTGCACAGCCGCTCGAGGAGTCCAGCCGCCAGCTGTCTGCGCACCATCAGCAGATCCGCGACTACTTCGGGAAGGCTTCCCTGTTCGGCGGCGAGATCGGCAATGGGTAGCAGGAGATCGGGACCACCGTGTTTGCGAAAGTCCTGCACCACGTAGCCGCTACCCTGGCGAACGGTGAGCAGGCCTGACTCTGCGAGTCGGGCTAATGCGCTGCGCACAGTGACCCGGTTGACGCCGAATTGCTCTGCGAGACGCCGTTCTGGAGGGAGCCGTGTTCCCGCAGTGATGCTGCCGTCGAGAATTGAGCGCCGCAGCGATTCCAGGCAGCTGTCCACGCTGGTGGTTGCTCTTGATTCAGTCATGCCCGATTATTGGTCGGACCAATTGAAAAGGCAAGGCGATGGATACCGAAAAATCGGGCTGTTCGTCGTTCCTCAGGCTGTGATCGGACCGTCGGTCCTCGCAGACTCGGGCAGGGCATCTGAGAAGCTGTCGATGGAATCCAGGAGAGCTCGGATCAAGGGAGACCGACGTCGCTCGGGAGTGACCAGGGCGTACAAGGTCTCCATGCGACCTACCTGGTCAGAGAGAACTCGTACCAGCGTGCCCTCGGCGAGATTCTCGAAGCATAAGTGGAAGGGAAGGAGGGCGATCCCGAGGCCCGCGAGCGCGGCCTCGCGGATAGTGCTCAGGTCGTTGGAGATGAGTATGGGTCGGATGTCCTGCTGGCCGCCCTGCCGGAGCGGCCACGACCCGGGCCCATGCTGGTGGCTTCGTACCGCTACGCAGTCGTGGTCGAGTAGCTCTGCTGGTGTCGTTGGGGAGCCTCGTTCCTGGATGTAGCCAGGACTGGCGACCGCAATATGTTGTAGCGCGCTGACCTTGTGACGGCGCCACGGCGAGTCCGCCAGGGGGCCTGGCGTGATGACGATGTCGAACTTGTCATCGAGGAGGTGGGGAGGATGCTCTCGCACGTCCTGTTCGAAGCGAATGTCCGGGAAGCGCTTGCGGAACTCGAGCAGGAATTGCGACATGAAGGGCCCGCCCAGGCCTGGTGGCAGCGAAACTCGGAGTGTGCCGCGTGCCGAACCGCCTATGTTCGCTACCTCTTCGTGCAGGGTGCGTAGCTCTCGAACCAGGGAAGCGCCTCGGCGCGCCAGAATCTGCCCGGCTTCGGTTAGTCGAAGGCTGCGTGTGGTGCGTTCTATCAGGGCCTCGCCGATGCTCTCTTCGAGTCGGGCGAGCCGCCTGGTGACGGTGGAACGGGGTATGTCGAGCGAGCGAGCAGTGGCAGAAATGCTACCGCTTCGTGCCAGATGGACGAAGGTCGCGAGGCCTGGGAGTTCATTCATGTGAAGAAACGTAGCGAATCTGCAACGAAATTGTAGGGAATGTGCGCGTTTTCGCTTCACATTGTCTGGTCTAGCTTGAGCGAACCACACCAAGTCAGGAGGCCTCATGCCCAGCGTTCGCTCCTTCTATTCCCCGACCGAGACCGTCAACGACGGTGAAGACAACTTAGCGGCGTACCTGTCGTACCTGGAAAGGAGGAATGGTCCTCTCGATGGGCAAGGGGCGTTCGCAGTGCGCGAGCGAGCGATGGAGCGCTTCGACTCCGGCCTCTACGTGAGTCCTACATGTGTCGATGTAGAGCGCTTCAACCGGAACTACGGTGGCTTCGAAGAACGGAACATAAGCCGAGAAGAAGTAGCCTTGCTGGCCTTCGTGAAGATCAATGCGGGGGAGGCCTATGGCGTCGAGGTCACTCGCCAGAGGCGTGGGCACGAGTTCGAAGGTCCCGAGATCTGCGACGCAATTTATCGAGGGGTGCTGGCCGAGGAGGAGTATCACACCCGGCTGCTGGTGGGCGCGACCCGCCACTTCGATGGACTCGTCGTCGGTGATGCTTGGAGTCCACCCTGGACTCTCAGGCTGCTTGTCGGTGGGGTCGCAGCCTTCCCCAAGACCTACCTTCATCCGCTCCTGCTAGGCACTGAGATCAGCGGAATGCACGCGTTCAACTGGCTTCTCGGCAGAGTGAAGTCGCTCTTCCCGGATGAGCCTCGGCTCAGGGAATCTATGGAGGATCGTCTCATTGAAGTGATGATCGATGAGCTCGGGCACATCGCGTTCAACCGTATTCTGGTCGGGCCGATCGGGCGGAGGGTCGCGGCGGGACTTGCGGCGCTGGTCTCGCAGAGTCATCGGCTCATGACCCCAGAGTTGGTAGCCCTGGGCTTCGACAGCGCGGCCATGGCCAGTGTGATGAGCTTTGACTACGAGCAGCTGCCGCAGACGGTGCGGGATCGAGGCTTCTTCGTATAGGGGGTCTTGCCCCAGCGTGGTCCGCAGGCTAAATGGGCGTCCAGACCCCCACCTTCGGAGCTGCTCTCGCAGTCGGCGCTGCGCCGAGTCAGAGGCCCGCATGCTGCAACTTCTCGATGTAACCGTACAACTGGGCGACCAGGTCCTCATGGACAGGGTCGATCTCCGACTGGGTCCGCGCGAGCGCATCGCGCTCGTTGGTCGCAACGGAGCGGGCAAGTCCACCCTCATGAAGGCCGCGGTCGGGCTGATCGGGCATGACGGCGGTGAGGTCTCATTGGGCCGAGGTGAGAGCGCTGCCTACCTCAAGCAGGAGCACCTTGTCAGTGGAGATGGCAGCCTCTGGGACGAGGTATTTACGGTGCTCGAGCCTATCGTCGCTATGGAACGAGAGGCGAATGAGTTGTTTGCTCGCGCTTCGGAATCGGACTTAGGTGAGGCCGAGCGCGACGAAGTACTCCAGCGGGCGAGCCTCCTGCACGAGCGGTTTCAGGTGGCCGAGGGCTTCGCTGCCGAGGCCCGATGTGGACGGGTGCTCTCGGGTCTTGGCTTCAATCAGGATGACTGGCAGAAGTCCGCCGCGTCGTTTTCGGGCGGTAAGCAGGTGACTATCGGTCTCGCGCGTCTCCTGCTGGAGCGACCCAGCT
>CAZEIY010000399.1:0-4247 GCA_964512375.1 uncultured Rickettsiales bacterium
GTCTGTTACCTGGGCCTCTGCCAGGCGCCCGTGTGCAGCCCGGACGACCCTCCTACCTGCGAAGATGGGCAGCAGAAGGTGTGCAACAGCATCGGAACGGGGTGGACCCTGCTGCCCTGCCCGGGCGGAAGCGGCTGTCTCGGTGGCAACTGTGTTCCCGTCGAGCCCAACGTGATCCTCCTCATGGACACCTCGGGCTCCATGAACTGGTTCAACGCCGAGCAGCAGACCCCTTACGAATGCGAGGGCGAGGGCTGTCCCCCCTGGACCTGGCCTCAATGCGACGATCAGGAGCAGCCACAGACCCGCCTCGGAAAAGCCAAGAAGGCCCTCATGGGTATCCTCGAGAGCGAGGCTGCCGACAGCGTGCGGATGGCCCTCCAACGCTTTCCCCAGAAATTCGACATCTTCAAGCTTCTGGGCGACAGCGATCCCACCTGCAACGGCGCCCCCTTGTGGGGCTTCGACCTGTACAGCTCGGACAACACAACGGTCAATGAAACCCACGAGATCGAGACCATGGATCCCGAAGGTGGGGTGCTGGGCGAGATCCTCCCCGTACCCTTCGGTCTCGATGGGGCGCTGACCCAGAGCCAGATCCTCGCGTGGATCGACGGGGAGCACACCTACGAGCCCACCGGAGAGAGCTGCACCAACCTGTCCAACTGCAGCGGTCCCATCGTCACCCAGGCCTGCATCGACGGTCAGTGCGCTGAATCGAGTAATCCCGAGCTGCGCGCCATGGGCCAGACCCCCATCGGGCGCGCCCTCTTTTACGCCGGTGAGATTCTGCGCCACCTCGTGGTGGTGGAGGGTCAGGCTTGCCTCGTGGATGACGACTGTGGCTCGCCCCATTACAGCTGCGTGGACGGCCAGTGCCACGATCCCCTCGGCGACTGCCGTCCCAACCTCATCGTCCTCTTCTCCGACGGGGGCGAGACCCTGGACACCTGGCCCGATGACTTCTTCCATCCCCGGATCCAGGCCAAGCGACTCCACTATGGACTGGGCTGTAACGGCGACGAGGACTGCCTGAACGGCGCCAGCTGCCAGGCCGGGGTGTGCCAGCCCCCCTCGGACAAGCTCCCCGGGCCGGTCTTCGAGGTCCTGGCCGAAAGCACCTGCTATAAGGGCCTACCCGCCGACGACGAGGCCTGCGCTCAGACCCCGGGTGAGGGCGAGATGTGTTGCGAGCTCCAGGGGGTCTGCCACCTCACGGACCTGCCCTGCGCCAACAACACGGTCTGCTTTGACTACAAGTACATGGTGAGCGGCAGTCCCGCTGAATACTCGGGCGAGTGCGAGCTGCCGGGCTTCGAGTTTGTCGACCCCATGGGGGCCAACCTCGTGCGAGACGCCTCCGGGCGACCCATCTCGGCGACCATCCACGTGGTGGACGCCTCACAGCAGACCAATGGCAACGCCCACATCAGCACCATGGGAGGCGGGCAGCACGTGCCCGTGGACCTGGACAATCCCGAGCAGCTCATCGAGCTCTTCCTCCCTCTGCTGGACGTGAAGAGCAACGTGGACAGCTGCCTGTAGGGACATGGAAGAGGTCCCCACGGCCCACGCTCGGGTGAGCATTGACACCCACAAGGAGCGGGCGCATCGCCCTCCTCCTCCACCTGGCCCCGGCCCTGCTGCCCACCGGCGAGTCCCTCGACCTCATCGGTGAGCACCCCGCCATGGCTCAGGTGCGCGACGAGATCCGGCGGGTGGCCGACCTCCAGATCCCGGTGCTCATCCGCGGCGAGAGCGGCACCGGTAAAGAGCTGGTGGCGAGTGCCATCCACACCCTGGGGGATCACCCGGCCCTCTCTTTACGCCCTGGTGCAGCGGCACCCCAGCCTTCGCATGGCGCGAGACCTCAGCCCCGACGAGATCGAGGCGGCCCGCGCCGCCCACGGGGACGCTCTCGGTCCCCTCGCGCGGGCTCCGGAGGTCTCCGAACCGGGTCTGCGACAGCACATGAAGGCCTTGGGCTTGCTCTAGCCCCACCGGTCCCGTGGCGACAGTGACTCAGGGCTCGGCCGGCTCGGCCACCACGGCCAGGCCGCTCTCGTCGCTGATGCTCAGCTGGCCCACATCGCCCTCGCTCGCCAGGGAGACGCGGCCCTTCTGACTCTCGGCGATCCTGGCCAGCCGCACCTCCAGCGCCTCCATGAGCGCCTTCACCTCGTCGCTCAGGGGCCCAGACACCAGGTCATGGGCCTCCTCGAGCACCTTCAGGGTCCCGGCTCGGGACAGCTGGCTGCTGGCGTGAAGCCAGGTGGAGAGTTCGGTCCGAGGGAGGCCCAGCTTGCAGGACAGGAGCGCCATGGCGGGAGCGACCTCGGCGTCCAGGAGCATCGCGTCGAGCACCGGGCCCAGGAGCTCGGCGAGGAGCGCTTCGACCCGAGGGGTCAGATAGCGAAAGCTCAAGTCGCCGATCTGCAAGACCTCGTCGTTGACGAGCTGCCCAGAGGTAAAGGTTTGGCCGTCCCGCTTGAGGCCGTTGGCGCTGTCCAGATCCGCAATCTCATAACTGTCGCCCCGGCGCACCAGGCGCGCGTGATGGCGGCTGATGGAGGCATGGTCCAAGACCCAATCGCTCTCCGCGCTGCGACCCACGGCAATGTGTTCCGCCAGGAGGGGAAAGCTCTGTCCCTTGAGCGGGCCATTGAGGGCGATCAGACGATGATGCAGGTCGAGGCCCGTGGACTCCAGGCCACCGGACGCCGTGAAGCCGGTGCCCAAGGCCAGGCTCTCCACCAGGGGCCCGTCAGCGGCCTCGAGCGCTCGCCTCAAACGCGCCAGGGCGGCTTCGGGTTCCAGGTCAAGCCAGGCATCCAGGGCGGCGGCGCGCACCTGAACCGAGGCGCCCGCGTCGACGATCTGCGCCAGATACCGCGTCTCACCCTCGGACTCGGCCGGGTGCCGGGCCGCCTCCACGCGGCTCAACCCCTGACCCTCTTCGGCCCAGGCCCGCAAGATAGCGAGCTTGAGGAGGGGAGACTGGAGCGTATCTCGGGCATGGAGAAGGGCCAAACGCTCAGAGTCTCCTTCGGCCAGATGAAGGGCGTTCAGAGCGCGACGCTCCTTGGACATCTCGGCCATGTTGCGCCACTGGGGGAGGAGGTTGAGGAGATAGGTCAGCACCGTGTGGAGCTGCTCCATCGCATGACTTGACCTGAGCGGCACCGTGACCCTCAGCGCCTTACGCTCGCAGACCCCTCCCCACACCAGCAAAGGCAGCAGCAGGCGGCGAACCGCAGGGGTGAACCACGCCGCGGTCAGCTCGCTTTGCGCGGAATGCACGCTGACCTGAAGGATGGTCGCCCTATCCCATTGGACCTCACCCACATCGGCATCCCAGTCTTCCAGGGCGAGGGTGTCCGAGGCCACGGCGCTGAGACGACAGGCGGGGAGGGGCGTGCGCGCCTTGATATCCAGCCCCCCTCTCCATCCTCCGGCGGGCCGAAAGGCCAGCGCGTCTCCGGAAGGAAAGCTCAAGGTCTGCCAAGCGCCTCGCACCTCACGAGGACTCAGCTCTCCCAGCTCGGGCAGCACCTCCTCCAACACATAGGTCTGAAGCACGCCGCGTCCGAGCAAGGGGATAAGAAGGGGCCACAGCGCCAGCGTCCCCACCAGGGGCCACAGAGTGGTCACTTCAGTGCTCACCAAGGAGGCGATGAGGCCTGCACCAAGGGACAGGCAGCCTGCGAGCCCACCTCGAAGACCGCCACCTCGAAGACCGCCGGGCACCAGCACCAGCACGATCCACAGCGTAACAGCACCGGCGATAGTCCAGAGGGAGGCCGACGGGTTGCTCAGGTGAAAGGCGACGAGGCTCGCGACAAGCGACCAGCTGCCCGCGTTCCAGAAGCGCCCCGCTCGGACATGCTTCCGCATTCGAAACCACGCCTCGCGATCGAATACGTCGATGTCAACCCGGGCCTTGCCCAGAGCCTCCAGGGCGGAAAGGGCCTGTCTCCCAAGGACCTCGTCCCCAGGGGCCCGTGCGGAAGCTCTGAGCGCGTCCACGCCGACGCGACCTTGGGCGAAGCCAGCGTTGATCGCCGACTGAAGGAGGGCCAGAAGGAGCAACAGAGCCCAGATGGAGACGTAGATCCCCACGCTGATAAAGGAGAGCGACGGATGGTCCGTGACGAGGCCCAGCACGATCCCAATGGCGGCCAGCCAGACCAGGTGCGCACGAACCCACTTGGGCCACTTGGGCTCGCCGGGATGCCGGGAGAAGGCCA
>CAZEIY010000400.1:0-4244 GCA_964512375.1 uncultured Rickettsiales bacterium
GTGAAAGCACTCCGGTAAAGGCCACCAGCAAGATGGCTGCGGTGAGCAACCTCGGGTCCCAGGTCCACCAGGTGTTGAAGGTGGGGCGGGCCCAGATCGAGCCCTGCACCAGCAACATGGCAGTGTAGAGGACGCCTACCTCGACACTGGCAGTGAGAGCGGCATCCCAGCCTGGCTTGCGATTGATCAGTACGCCGACGGCGAGTACGAAGGATCCGGTCAGTACGAGGAGTGAGTTCCAGGCGGTGGGAACGTGGATGAAGAAGATACGACCAACTTCCTGGAAGTGGTTCATGGGCGGGACCACGAACAGGCCCATCCAGGTGCCGTAGCTGAGCATCGCCAGTCCCAGTGCGCCGACGACGTGCTCTTTGTGAAAGCCTGTCTTCATTCGTCAATCACCTTCCCAAACAGCAGACCGCACACGCTCCAGTAGATGAGGTCGAAGGTCGCGACCACACTGAGCAGCGATGAACCTTGACCCATAGGATCCCCGCTGAGACACAGTCCAGATCCTTTGACACAGGCGATTAGCACAGGAACCACCAAGGGGAAAAGCAGCAGCGGAAGAAGGACATCCTGGCCTCGTGCGCGGCTTGTCATTGCTGCGTATAGGCAACCCGGAGCAGCGAGTCCGGCGCAGCCCAGCGTGATGAAGCCGATGAGGGTGGGGAGGGACCCCCGTATCTCGGCCCCGTAGAGCCCAAGAGACAGCGGCAGCAAGATGGTCGCTAGGACCAGCAAGAACAGGGTGTTGCTGAGCGCCTTGCCATAGAACAATGCGCGCGGGTCGACGGGAAGGAGGCGTAGCCCTTCCAGGGCTTCGTCTTCGACCTCAGAACGGAAGCTCTCACCGAGGGCAAGTATTGAGCTGAGCAGTAGCGCGAGCCACAGGTATCCAGCGGCGTGGCGGCGCATGCTCTCTGGGTCCGGCTCGGCTCCAAAAGAGAACAAGAGCAGCGTCATCACCGCAAAGAACAGGACGGCGGTCAGCCTGCTACCGCCCCGAAGGTCCAGCAGCATGTCCTTAGCAAGGACCGCCCAGCACTGGGCGAGGACATTCACGATGTCACCGTACTGGTGAAGGCTGCCGGTAGATCAGCAGCGCTGCCTACCCAGGCCATCCGTCCGGCGCTGAGAATCAGCCCGGAGTTAAGAGAAGAACTGGCGCGTTCGAGGTGGTGGGTCGAGAGGACCAGTGTCCGGCCCTCGCTCTGCAGCTGATGAACGAGCTCGTCGACAAATGTGAATCCTTCCGGGTCGAGCTGCCCATAGGGTTCGTCGAGGAGAATTACGCGGGGTTCTTGAAGGAGGAGTCGTGCGAATGCGAGGCGCTTGCGCATCCCCGCCGAGAAGGTCCGAACACGGTCGCGCCCCCTGTTGGTGAGTCCGACACGATCGAGGAGCCTGGTGACTCGGTGTGGGTCGCGCGGGAGGCCCAGCAGGCGGGCCGAGACGTAGAGATTTTCGCTGGCGCTGAGCTCGTTGTAGAGCTGAGTTCGGTGGGTGAGCAGTGCGATGTGTTGGCGGGCACCCATGGGGTCCTGGCGTGGGTCGATGCCCATCACTCGTAAGCTGCCTTCGCTGGGCTGCAAGGTGGTGGCCAGGAGGCGCAGCATAGTGGTCTTGCCGGCGCCGTTTGGGCCTGCCAGCAGCAAGGATCGTCCCTGGGCAAGCTCGAGGTTCAGCCCACTCAGCGCCCAGCGGTGTCCATAACCGCGAGCCAGATCGTGAGCTTGCAGGGCTGGGGCATTGGAGCGCACGCGCCCGATATAGCATGGAGGCAGGCCGGAGGCAGGGTCTGTATTCAACCGTTTGTGGCCAGTCGTGATATTTTCCGCGCGGCTCGCCAGTGCGGGGAGCGGGAATGAAACGTCGAGAGCCCGGTTCGTAGAGGTCGGGATCTCGCGATGACATCCGATGCAAGGAGTAGAGACGATGGCAAAGAAAAACGCTGAGGTAGAGGCAGGAGTGTCCGGTAACTGGCTGCGTGCGGTGTGGGCGCTGCTCGCGGTGGCCAGCATGGCGGCTGCCTACCTGTTGTGGGGGTTTGTCGCCAAGCACCTGAACCCGGACCACGTTTCCTGGTGCACGTTTAGCGCCACATTTGATTGCGACAAGCTCAACCTCAGTTCCTGGGGCAAGATCGGCGGCATACCTATCACGGTGTTTGCTATTGCTGTCTATGGGGCCCTGGCCGTGTTGGCTCGCTATGTGGCGCAGGGAGGGGCGAGGGCCCGTTCGGCGCTGACCTTGATGCTGTTGGCGTCTGGCGGCGCTGTCGCCTTTGGTCTCGTGCTCTTGTGGGTGATGATCTTCCGTGAGGAGGTCTACTGTCTGTTCTGCCTGACGATGGATGCCTGCTTGCTAGCTGTGTTGGTGATGGTGCTCAGGGCTCGGGCCGCTCAAGGAGCAGAGGCGATTGCGGGCGCAGTCCCGGGTGACTTGCGCGGCGCAGTGACTATCCCGCTTGTGGTGGGATCATTGCTCTTCTTGCTTCTGTTTGGCTGGTTTCACAACCGCTCTCAGACCTTCGAGGAGGCAAAGAAAGCTGAGGTCAGTGCGGGTGTGGATCTGGACTCCACCGCCCCAGCGGTGCAGCTGGCAGCCTCCGGTGGTGGTGGGCAGAAGGCTCGCAAGATCGACGATCGAAACTTCTTTATCCCTATCAGCGACAGCGATGCCAGCAAGGGGCCGAAAGACGCAAAGGTCACCGTCGTTGAGTTCGCGGACTTTCAGTGTGGGTACTGCAAGAAGCTCTTCTATTCGTTGACTCCCCTCAAGGAGAAGTACAAGGACGAGGTTCGCTTCGTGTTCAAGCACTTCCCCATGAGCACGAGCTGCAACGACAGCATCAAGAACAACCGTCATCGCTACGCCTGCGACGCAGCATTTGCGGGAGAGTGTGCTCGACGGCAGGGGCGCTTCTGGCCAATGCACGATCTGATGTTCAAGAATCAGCACAAGCTCAAGCCACAGGATCTTCGCTACTACGCCAGCGAGAGCGGCCTTGATCTTGCCGCTTTCGACCAGTGCCTCAGTGATCCCGCAACGCTCCAGCACATCAAGGACGATGTCGTCATGGCCGCGGACATTGAGATCTCGGGTACGCCGCGCACCTACGTCAATGGCCGCTTTCTGCGTGGAGCAGTGCCGCAGAGCACTCTGGAACACGTCATTGAGCAGGAACTCGGTCGACGTGCAGCGAACGAACGGCCCCAGCGGGTGACAGCCCCAACCGTAGTCAGTAAGGCCGACGTGGCCGCGGCACCGGCGTCGGTGCAGGTGGACTACGGCACGCCGTTCTGGATTGATAGCTTCGAGGCCTCCGTCGATAGCAAGGGTCGGGCTCTGTCCCAGGCGGGCGCACCTCCAGCGAATGTCACCTGGTATGAGGCCAAGGAGGCCTGTGAGGCAGCCGGCAAACGCCTGTGTACGACTCGCGAGTGGGTAGAGGCCTGCCAGGGCACGGCGGCTGTCGATGATGACAACACGGGCAGCTTCGCCGACGACTACGTCGAAGGGAACCAGTTCCCCTATGCGGACTACTACGAGCCGAGGTGGTGTCGTGACAGCGAGGACCGCAAGACGGGCAAGCCGGGGCTGACGGGCTCGATGCCACGTTGCGCCACTCCTTCAGGAGTCTACGATCTTGGCGGCAATGTCGCGGAATGGGCTGGAGCCACCGAGGCACAGGCAGTGCTCCTGGGTGGCAACTATCGTTCTAAAGACAAGAGCGGCTGCTTTCGTCCCAACGCGACCTTTGGCCCCGGGCACAAGAACATTGGTATCGGCTTCCGCTGTTGCTCAGATAGCAAGGTGGCGGTCAGCAACTCAAAGCCGGTAGCGGCGAGTGCTCCAGATGACATGATTGGGAAGAAGCTCCCTGTATTCACCGGTGACCTGGTCGGTGGCGGTCAACTAAGCAGCAACTCGTTCAAGGGTAAGGTCACCTACCTGACGTTCTATGCCTCATGGTGCGGCCCCTGTCGTAAGGAGTTGCCAGCCCTCATCGACCTCCAGGATCGATATGAAAGCCAGGGTTTTCAGGTGGTGGCGGTGGGTGTAGATACGGTCGCGCGCAAGTCTGAGATCTTTGCCAGGCGTAGCAAGGTGGACTATCCCGTAGTCCTCGACCCACGCAACACGATCCTGGGCATGTTTGACGTCGGCTCGATGCCGACCAGTTACCTTGTCGACCGAGACGGAGTGATTCGCTTCAAGAAGGTGGGCTTCGGCGACAA
>CAZEIY010000401.1:0-4240 GCA_964512375.1 uncultured Rickettsiales bacterium
TGCCGCTGATCTCACCTCAGGGACTACTGCGCTCCTGGACTCGGTCGCAGCGCACGAGTTGAACCACTGCGTGCAGTACCGCTACACGACGGACTCCTCGACGTGGATGTATGAGAGCGCCGCTACCTTCGAACAGTACGGTCTGTATGAGTCGGGCCTGCTGGACCTTGCCTTGCAGGTTCTGTGGGGAACCCGCATCAATGGTGCGCGGCGTCCCCTGGATGATGTAGGCAATCGCTTCGAGTACGCGGGTTTCTCCTGGTGGAAGTTCTGGAATGAGTACCAGCCGGCCGGTGAGCGGATGGTGCCCCTCTGGGAGGCGCTTGCTGTTGAGCCACGCTGGCAGCAGACGCTGAATGCCCAGGCTGGGTTGCTCTGGAGCCTGGATCTGCCTGCGGTCTTTCTTGAGTACGCCACCTGGAATTCATTCGCCTGCGCCCGAGACGATGGGCAGCACTACGACCCCGCGACCATGGCCTGTGTCTTGGAGACGATCGAGGTCCCAGTGACCCCTCTGGCAGTGGGAGAGGAGAGCGTGGTGGTGCTTGACCCAGGTGACTACACCAGCGCCACGCTTGAGCTGAGTGCGGATGGAGGTGGGCAGAGCCCTGCTTTGAGCTGCGAAGTAGCCGGTGCTGGGGCCGAGGTGCTCGTTCGTCTCATCGCTCTCGATGAGTTCGGGGGCAGGGGCGCTCACGTTGATGCCCGCGCCGAGAGCTCCGAGCAGATCGAGCTGCGTCTCGATGACGCGCTGGTTGCCGCAGGCCGAGCGCTGGTGGTGATCGCCTCGGTGGGCGACGAGGCCGCCAGCCTCACCTGCACCGCTAGCTTTGTCGAGCCGCTGGTCGAAGAGGGAGAAGCGACGGCAGGCTGTCAGTGCTCGACGATGCCGGAGCGTGGGGGGACTGGGGTCTGGGTAGCGTTGGCCTGTCTGTTTTTTGCTCTGGGCCTCTGTCGCCGGTCACCGACTTCGGCCTCATCGGGTTCGGATCGCGGACCGCTGGTGAACCAACCACGCGAGACTGGCCGCGGTCAGGCCCAGGCCGAGCACGAGGCCCGGTAGGCCGAGAGAGGAGGTCCCCAGGAAGATGAGCGCTGCTGCACCGGTGAGGTGCCGCGCGACCTCGCTGCCAAAGGCCCAGGCTCTCCCCTCGAACATCCCGATCCAGCCGAAGGCCGTCCAGAGAATGGCCAGGGAGCCCAGCGCCAGGACCTCGGTCGCCAGGGTCTGGTCGAAGGTGAGCATCCAACTCATGAGCAGACCTACGGGTAGGAGATGAAGCACGACATAGCCGTGTAAGGGGCGGCCGACGTTCAGGTCGTAGCCACGCTGCTCCATGAAGTCGCTCTTTGCTGGTTCTGGGGCAGATCGAGGAGTCCATTCGGGTGGTGCGATCAGGGCGCGGAGCTTATCTCCAATGCCTTTCGAGGAAGCAGCCAATCGGGTGATGTGTACGAAGGGCTCGACGTTGGCCCCCACAGGGGATTCCAGCTGCGTAGCGGCCTCCTGGTGCCGTATAGGACCTCTGCGCCCTCGGGCTCGAAGCTCCCGTAGAGGCGATCCCAGATGATGAGCACGCCGGCGTAGTTGCGGTCGAGATATTCGTCGTTGATGCCGTGATGGACGCGGTGATGACTCGGCGTGTTGAAGACCCACTCCACGGGGCCGAGTTGCCCGATCAGGCGAGTGTGTATCCAGAACTGATAGAGCAGGTTGAGGGCGTAGCAGGTAGCCCAGACAAGAGTCGGTACGCCGAGCAGAGCCAGCGGCAGGTAGAAGAGCCAGTTGTAGAACTGGGTGAACCATGGCTGCCGCAGGGCGACCGCAAGGTTGTATTCCTCGCTCTGGTGGTGAACCACGTGGGTGGCCCAGCCAAAGTTCACGCGGTGGCTGAAGCGGTGATACCAGTAGTACTGATGGTCAACGAGCAACATCCCCGCGAGCCACACCCACGGCGTGGAGGTTGCGAGATCGAGCAGCCCGAATTGGGTTTCGACGAACGCGTAGATCGCGAGTGGGATTGCCTTGGTGAATACGCCGATCAACTGGTCTCCCATGCCACAGGTCAGGTCTGCCAGAGAGTCGTTCAGGCGGTGAAGCGGCAACTTCTTGCGGCGAGCAACCAGGATCTCGACCCCCAGAAGAGCGAAGAAGAACGGGACAGCGATACCGATGGGGTTGATGTTCACAGCGGGACAGTAGCCCAGCGTCTTGACGCGGACCAGATCTGGCGACAAGGGAATCGTGCTCACCTATCCTGCCGAAATGAAATCCATTCGATTCGGTCGAGGTGTCCTTCCAGTAGCGCTGGTCCTCTGCTGTGTGCTCGCGGCATTGGTCAGCTTCAAGACGGCGTCAGCAGCCCTTGACGGACCAGAGGTGGGGGCGCCTGCTCCTGACTTCGAGCTACCCGATACCGACGGCAACATCACTCGACTGAGCAGCTTTAGGGGCAAGGTGGTGGTGCTTGAGTGGTTTAATCCTGACTGCCCCTTCGTGGTCCATGCTCACGGCAAGAAGGGGCCGCTGACTGAACAGGTGCCCAGGGCGCTTGCCGATGGTGTCGTGTGGCTGGCGGTCAACTCCGGGGCGCCGGGAAAGCAGGGCGCTGGCCTGGCTCGAAACATCGCGGCTCGCAGCCAGTACGGCATGACCTATCCGGTGCTTCTCGACCCTACTGGTGAGGTCGGTCGGCGCTACGGTGCCATCACCACGCCGCACATGTTCGTAGTCGATGCCGAAGGTAGCCTCGTCTATGCCGGTGGGCTTGATGGGGCTCCGTTCGGGAGAGGCAACAAGAACAATTTTGTGGATGCTGCCCTCGTGGACCTTAAGGCTGGGACAAAGCCACAGCGTTCGCGCAGCAAGCCGTACGGCTGCTCAGTGAAGTACTCGCGCAACTAGCGGTGCGGGGGTGCCGCGTTAGCGTAATCTCTGCTCTAGAGACCCGCTGGTGCGCTTGGAATAGTCCGTTTTCCTGGCGCTTGAGTGTCCTGGGGCAAGGTAGCCTCGTCGTCGTCCGGCGCGGGCTGCGGCAGGGATGTCCAGGGCTGCAGGATGGGCCGATGCACGTAGCTCTCGAAGTCCATCATCTGCTTCTCGTGGGTGGCAGATGCTGGACGAGAGCGCATGCGGAAGCGGTGCTGCAGGCTGCCCATGTGTATGTACACGGACTTCGCGAGCAGTCGCAGGCTGCGTGTCCAGGTGCGTGGTCTGAGCACACCGCCAACTCCAAAGGCGTTCCACTGGTACTTGAACACAAAGAGAGCGGTCAGGAAGTAAGTGCGTCCCAGTGAGGTGAAGATGTCCAGACGCTGGGGCTCGAACATGGAGTCTTCCATGTAGTCCATGTGCTCGTCGGTGGGGCAGTAGCCAAAGGCGAGCTGGTCAGCTCGGTAGCAGTCGATGAAGCCGGCGCTCTTCCCTTCGTCGATCATCCGCGTGAAGTCGTCGTACATGGACTTGAAGAAGCCCTTCTCGCAATTGCGGATCGTGGCCCGAATGAACCAGGGGTCGAGGTGCCACTTGCCGATGAAGACCGGCACCCACACGCCAAACCACCACATGTACTCAAGGTAGATGCGCCAGCTCATCGCCGACGCGTTGCCCAGGTGTTTGGCATGGTCGCGGTACAGGTGCATCGCGGTCTGGCCGTAGTAGATGTTGAAGTCGTTGTAGGCCTCGCGCTTATCTTCGGTGGCGATGGGACACTCGCCCGCCTCCTTGGCACGGATCAACTCAGTCACGCTCTCTACCGCGAAGGCGATGGTCGATGTGCCCAGCGAGTAGAAGGCGTCACCGAAGTAGGCGGCGTCACCGATGGCGTACCAGTTGTCCTTGCTGAACATCTCTTTGCACAGGTGGCTGGGCTTCTTCCAGTAGACGAAGTCCTCGATCTCGCCGCTGGCGATGATGTCGTAGAGGGCTGTGTGGTTCGACTTCACGAAGTCCAGGAACTTCTCTTTTCGGTCCAGGTCGCTGCCGTCCACCTCGCTGTGGTGGAACATCGCCCCGATCGAGATGGTCATCGTCTCGTCACAGATTGGAATCATCCAGAACCAATGGCCGTGTCCGAACCAGTGGTTGGTGGAGTAGTAGTGCGATGTAGCCGTCTTGAGCGGGTCTCCACCATCGCGGAACAGCTTGCGGTCGATTCCCTTGACGCGCACCCAGACAGCGCCATTGTCCAGGCCGTACATGTCTTCGGGCTCTCGGAGAATATTGTCGGTCTTCTTGCCG
>CAZEIY010000402.1:0-298 GCA_964512375.1 uncultured Rickettsiales bacterium
GTTGGTGGGGTCTGGTCTCTCGTTTACTGGCGGCGTTTCGACGCCCGAATCACCCACAATTTCAGACTACCTGGCCGGGCGGCTGGATCCGGTGGCACAACTCGTCCGCACCGCCGTAACAGGCACAACGATGAGTCGGCCAATCTTCACCACCATCAACGGCAAGACGTCAGCCTTCATGCCCCCGTCAGAGAGCTGGCAGGTTGTGGACGACGAAATCAACGAGGTCAGGGGCAGAGGCGACGGTGTCATCGAGGTGGACATCGACGTCGAAGAAGGGGATCTCCTCGCCGAGCGG
>CAZEIY010000402.1:308-2515 GCA_964512375.1 uncultured Rickettsiales bacterium
ACTTTGTGTCTTTCCTGTCGCGCAAGGTCCACGCGCCCCGCAGCGGTACCATCACCGCGATCGATCCCAAGACCGGCACAATCACCCTCAAGGCATGGCCCAGCCACACCGACACTGTAGCGCCCCCAGACCAGCGAGCGAATCCGCAAAAGGCCTACTTCTACCGCGTCTTGGCCCTGGACGGGCAGGATCCGAAACCACCAGAAGCACTCAGCTCCGATAAAATTCTCAAGCTATGGCTCGTCGCCCAGGAGGACGAAGGATTCACTGCCCACGACCTGGAAGAACAGCGAGAACTGGCTGCAGGCGGTGACGAGACAGCAACAAAGCGCCTCAAGACCCTCCATCCAGGTCTGCGTTCGGCATTTACAGCCCTACAGGAGAAGGTCCTCGCCAAGCTGAAGGCAACAGAAGGGGATGTGCAGATTCCAACGGGCGACATGTGGTCTACCTACAGGGCTGCACACCCCGACCTCATCGACGCCAACACACTTCAGGACATCCCAGAGGCAGATCTTCCCAATGCGATCAGCGCCAGCCTCGTTGAACTTCACCAACTGAATTTCCAGGCAGATAGCTGGGCCTGGTCCAAGCAAATGGTGCAAGAAGGCCAGGCCACCGGACGCATCTCAATGCTGGAAGCAGCGCGCCCGACAGGTGCCCTTTGGAACACCGTGCCGGCCTACCTGGTGCTGTTCGGGATCATCGTGATCACCGGAGTGCTGATGATGGTGTTCACGCGCAGGGCGCAGCGCGGCGAGGAGATGTACATCCGGCGCATGCCCGGAATCGATGCCATCGAAGAAGGCATCGGCCGTGCCACCGAGATGGGCAAACCCGTACTCTACGTGCCGGGCATCGATGAGCTTCAAGACATCCAGACCATCGCGTCGATGCTCATTCTGGGCCAGGTCGCCAAGACCGTTGCCGAATACCAGGCCGATCTGATTGTTACCACCGCGGTGCCCATCGTTCGCGAGGTTGCCGATGAAGTGGTACGCGCCGGCTACTACCAGGCAGGCTACCCGGATGCCTTCCAACCCCAGAACATCCGCTTCATCTCGTCTGACCAGTTTGCTTTCTGTGCAGGCACCAACGGAATCATTCACCGCCAAAAACCCGCAACGAACATCTACCTGGGGCGCTTCTTCGCCGAATCCCTGATTCTCGCGGAGACAGGCTACATCAACAAGTCCATTCAGATAGCAGGCACCGCGGAAGCCACGCAGCTTCCATTCTTCGTAGCGGCATGTGACTACACGCTGATCGGCGAAGAACTCTTCGCGGTCTCAGCCTACCTCTCTCGCGATCCTCGGCTGGTCAGCTCGCTGAAGGCATCCGACTACCTCAAAGTCGCCATCGTAGCGCTCCTTTTGGCCGGCACCCTCGCCGCCAGTGTGGGCAACACGCTCTTGATCGACCTCTTCACCATCGCCAAGTAATGAAACGTACTCTCCCCCTCGTCCTCACCTTTATCGTCGGCCTGATCATGGTCGGGGAATTCTTCATTCCCCATCATGCATACCGAGAGATGACCAAAGAGCTCTTAGAGTGGGGGCTGATCCTTACTGCAGGTGCCTTTCTACTGGGTGTATTCAACCTGGTACAGGTCAACTGGCCCGTCATTCGCGAGCGAAAGCCCGACTGGGGTCACAAAGTGGCCATGCTGGTCTCGATGACAGTCATGATGGTGGTGGGTTTCATGGAAGGTGAACAGCGCTTGGAGACCGGCCATGGTTTCAAGTGGATGTTCGACTATCTGTTCGTGCCATTGAATGCGACGATGTTCGCGCTGCTGGCATTTTTTATCGCGTCCGCCGCATTCCGGGCATTTCGGGCACGTAATACAGAGGCCACGGTCATGCTGGTCGCAGCCGCTCTGGTCATGTTGGCCGCTGTACCCATCGGAGCCAACCTTCCGGTGGTCGGGGAGTACCTCGTAGTCTTCAAGAACTGGGTCATGAGTTTTCCGAACAACGCGGCCCGCCGAGCGATTTTTATTGGGGCTGCTTTGGGCGCCATTGCAACAGGCCTGCGAGTCATCCTGGGCCTGGAACGCACACACCTAGGAGGGGACTGAGACAATGCTCAAGACCCTTGTCCGCTTTCAAGCCATGGACCGACGATGGATCTTCCTCGGTATGGCCTTTGCGATCGTCATTCCAACCCTCTTTCCCACTGAGCAGGAATTCCAAGTAGATCCTCCC
>CAZEIY010000402.1:2525-4232 GCA_964512375.1 uncultured Rickettsiales bacterium
TGGTCAACGAGGTTGAAAAGTTGGAGGCAGGAGACGCAGTCTTTGTCTCTGCCGACTTCGATCCAGCCAGCCGCCCAGAGTTGGAGCCTTTCTTTCGAGCCAACCTCCACCACCTCTTCCAGCAGGATGTGCGTGTCGTTATGGGCACCCTGTGGCCCACAGCACCGCCCCTTGTGAAGCCCATCTTCGAAGATATCGCCGAGAGTTACGGCAAGGTCTACGGTACCGACTACGTCTTTTTGGGATTCACCGATGGTCGCGAGCTCGCCATCAAGTCCATCGGTGCCAGTGTCCTCAAGACCTACCCCAAGGATGCGACCGGAAAACCCACCGCGGGTCTACCCATCATGCAGGGACTCGACGCAGCCTCGGATTTCGACCTGTTTATCAGCGTGTCGGCAGGCTTCCCTGGGACTCAAGCCTATGTGCTACAGATTCAGGGCCAGTACAACCTGAACATGATCAGCGCGTGTACCGCAGTCTCGGCGCCCGACTACATCGCCTATTTTGACGCCGGCCAGCTCTCTGGCTTGTCCGGAGGCATGCCGGGTTCAGCCCAATACGAGTCGCTCGTCTTCCCTGACGGGCCCCCGGAGGGTGTCACCCTCATGGGGAAAGCCGGCCTGGCCGTTCTCAACCTGGGCCACTTGTACATCATCCTGCTGATCATCCTGGGCAACATCGCCTTCTTCATCACTCGGGCCGCGGGGGTGGAGACATGACTTCCATGGAAATGTTTGGGGTCTGGTTGTCGATCTTCCTGACCTTCTCGATCTTGTCATTCCTCTACGAGGACAACCCCTTCTACAAGCTGGCCGAGCATATCTTCATGGGTGTGGGCATCGCCATTGGCACGGTGGAAGCCTGGTACGGGGTTTTCAAGCCCAAGCTGCTGGACCGACTTCTGGAAGAACAACACTACTGGTCGCTCATCCCTCTCGTGCTACTCGTGCTCTTGTTTTTCAAGGTCACACCCAAGCTGTCGGATTGGGCTAGGATTCCCATCGCCTTTATTGTGGCTGCATTCGCCGGAGTGAAGCTCACCGGTGAGGCCAACGGTCGGCTGGTGGCACAGGTTTCGGCCAGCATGCCGGATCTTCCAACCCTGTATCGCGAACATGGTTGGTGGAACTGGGAAGCCAACGGAAATGGAGTAATCTCTGGGCTCATCCTGGTCCTCGGACTCTGCGCCTGCCTGCTGCACTTCTACTTCAGCACCCCACACAACAAGCCAATGCGAGCCATCTCCCGCGTAGGCGTGCTGGTGCTGATGCTCTCCTTCGGGGCCTCTTTTGGATTCACGGTCATGGGCCGAATCTCCCTGGCCATCGGCCGGGCCCAGGATCTGCTTGGTTACTACCAGCCAACCGGGATGACCGAATTCTTTGGTACCGAGATGACCCGCATGAACGCCGTGCGGTGCATGACCGTCCTGACCCTGCTCGGGTTCATCGCCTCCCTGGCGGCGTGGAAGATGCGTGGCGGAGCCCATCCAGAGCCTGCAGCAGAAGCTTCCGGGGAATAATCCAGTGACCGACGCCGACCGGTGCTTTGCCGAGCAGGCTGTCTCCCGAAAAGAGAGATTCAAGAATCTCTCGGTGGCCAGTGTGATTGTCGGCGCCCTCTTGGGCGCGTACTACGCGGTGGAGTCGAGGCGCGGCCCGAACTTCGCGTGGGGTGTACGTGCCGTGCTCGTGGTGAGGATCC
>CAZEIY010000403.1:0-4231 GCA_964512375.1 uncultured Rickettsiales bacterium
ACTCCGAGGGCAGCGTTCCTTACCTGCAGGCTGAATACCGGCGTCTCCTCGGAGACATCATGCAGGGCGCTATCGAGTCGCTGACCAAGCGCTCGGTCCAGCTCATGAAGCGCATCAAGGGCAAGCCCGAGTACACCCTGATCGGCGGAATCCTCCGCTTCAGCAGCATGCAGCGAACCGTCGAAGACCAGCTCAGGGCGGCCGTCAACGTCCCCTCGGACGCCGACTGCCAGTTCGCCTGTGCCCTGGGCGCCGGGCTGCTCGGCCACATCCGCCTGGCCAAGTTGAAGACTGAGGGCAGTAACCGCGTTCAGCCAGGACTGTAGTGAGTTCGTCCCCTCCCCTATCCGAGCTCAATCACCAGGAGCTGACTGATGCCGGCTGGGAGAAACGCAGCATGCTCAGTTCGGAGCGGAGCGATGAGGCCGCGGAGCTGTACCGAGCGATGGGGCTAGAGGTCACCGTTCGTAGGGTTCGGGCCGAAGAGATGGGAGCCAACTGCGGCCCTTGCTGTAAGCAGGCCTGCAGCGAGTTCCTTGTCCTCTACACACGACAAGCAGGAGGAAGACAGCCGTGATCGAGACCACACAGCGCTGCGAAGGGCGTGTCCTGCACATTCTGCTGAACCAACCCAAGGGAAACATCCTGGATCGCAAGATGATCGCCTCGATCTCGAGCGCGCTAGACACTCAGGTGTGCGCTGAGACCTGCCTGATCGTGTTCGCGGGAGCCGGCAAGCACTTCTGCTTCGGCGCCAGTGTTCAAGAACATCGCGCCGATGAAGCCAAGGACATGCTGCGGGAATTCCACGATCTCTTCCGACAGCTGGCTGCCCTGGCGGTGCCGACCTGCGCTGTTGTGCGCGGCCAGTGCCTGGGCGGGGGCCTGGAGCTCGCCAGCTGGTGCAGCTGGATCGTCGCCACCCCCGACGCGCGCCTGGGCCAGCCTGAGATTCAACTGGCGGTGTTTCCGCCCATGGCCTCGCTGCTGCTGCCGTGGCGGGTCGGAGGAGCGACCGCGCTCGAGCTGTGCATCTCCGGGCGAAGTCTCGGCGCCCAGGATGCGCTCAAGGCCGGCCTCATCAACGCAATTACAGACGATCCCGAGGCGTGGTGGACCACGCTCGTCGAGGAGCGACTGGGCCGCACCAGCGCGGCCTCACTTCGCGTCGCCGAGCGGGCCGTGCGCAGATCACTGACCAGGCTCCTCGACGAGGCGCTCCCCGAGCTGGAGTCCCTCTATCTGGAGGAGTTGATGGCGATCCCAGACGCGAGCGAGGGCATCGACGCCTTCCTCGAGCGACGCGCACCGATCTTCAATCACACGCCAGCAGCGCGCTTCCCCGGCAGCTGAAAGGACCCGAGACCATGGACAAGCCTGGAGCGATCGACTGCCTCTTTCCGCTGATGCTCAAGGAGTGGAAGGACTCCTGGGTGAGCGCCACCAACTCACCTGGGGAGCTGCAATGCCAGGTTGAAGCCGCCTGGGGCGAGGGCTACGAGAACGGAGACGAGCTCATCGCCGCGATGGATGCTGCCGGTGTGCAGACCGTCCTCGCCACCGACCTCCTGGCCTGGTCTTACAAGCGACAGACCCGCTTCGCTCTCGACATGACCGAGCAGATCCACGCTCTGACCCTGGCCCACCCTGGGCGAGTCTACGGACTGTGTGACTACGACCCCAACCACATCCGTGCGAGCCTCGAGAAGCTCGAAGAGGACGTCAAGGAGCGTCAATACAAAGGCGTGTACGTCCACATCTACGGCTACGACATTGGCCTGGACCACCGCAAGATGTACCCGCTGTATGCGCTTTGTGAATCTCTGGGAGTGCCGGTGTCGATGCAGACAGGGCACGTCCTGGAGGCTATGCCGAGCGAGCATGGGCGTCCCATGCAGCTGGATCGGATCGCCTGCGACTTCCCAGATCTGGTCATCATCGGCACTCACACCGGCTACCCCTGGGTTGACGAGATGCTGGCCGTTGCCGGGAAGTGGCCCAACGTCTACGTCAACATCGCCGCCTGGCTGCCCAAGTACTTCGGGCCCGATCTGATCCGCTTCATCAAGGGGCGGGGGAGCCACCAGAAGGTGATCTTCGGCACCAACGGGCTGGACTGGTCCCGCTACCTGATGGAATTCGACAAGCTGGGAGTAGCAGAAGACCGTGCTGAAGCGATCCTATGGGGCAACGCCAGGAGAGTGCACGCGCTGTAGTTATCTGGTCTGTTGCCGCTCCAGAGGAGCGTTGGTGGGCAGCCTGCCTGCTCAGCACGCCCCCGAGGACACCGTACACGTCGCCCCCTCTCTACTGGAGTCAAGTCATGCGAAAGAACATCGTCATCGTCGGAGGCGTCGCCGCGGGCTCCTCGTGCGCCACAAGGGCCCGTCGCCTGAACGAGGAGGCCGCGATCACCATCGTCGAGCGGGGCCCGTTCGTCTCGTTTGCCAACTGCGGGCTGCCCTACCACGTAGGCAACGTCATTGAGGATGTAGAGGATCTGCTGCTGGTCAGCCCCGAGACCTTCAGCGCCCGCTACGACATCAAGGTGCTCACCCAGCACGAGGTGATCGACATCGATCGGCAGGCGAAGCGCGTGGAACTGCTAGACCGCTGCAGCGGTGCTGCCCGCTGGCTGCCCTACGACCAACTGTTGCTCTCCACCGGCGCCGGTGCCTTTGCACCGCCTATCGAGGGCCTGGACAGCCCGGGGGTGTTTACGCTTCGCACCATTCCCGACAGCCGCCACGTGCGCGCCTGGATCGAAGAACACAACGTCCGCCGAGCCCTGGTAATCGGCGCCGGCTTCATCGGCCTGGAGACGGCTGAGAACCTGCGTCGCCGTGGTCTTGAGGTTCACGTGGTCGAGTTTCAAGACCAGGTGCTCCCCCCCCTTGACGACGAGACGGCGAGGATTGTCGCGGCGCATCTTCAAGAGCACGACCTGCGGCTCCACCTGGACACCTCGGTGGAGCGCGTCGAACCGTTGGCTGACGGCAGCCTGATGGTGACCGGCAGCGGCGGACTGGCGGTCGCGACGGACCTCGTCATCGCCGCCGTCGGCGTTCGACCCCGCTCAGACCTCGCAGAACGAGCCGGGCTCGAACTCGGACCCCGTGGCGGCATCCGCGTCGACTCGGGGATGCGCAGCTCCGACCCAGACATCTTCGCCGCGGGGGATGTGATCGAGACCGTCAACTGCGTCAGCGGCCAGGCCAGTTACCTTCCCCTCGCCGGTCCGGCAAACCGACAGGGCCGCGTCGCGGCCGACGTGATGATGGGCAAAGACCGACAATTTCGGGGCGTTCAGGGCACGGTCATCTGCGGCCTGTTCGAACAAACGGTCGCCGCCACCGGGCTCAGCCGAAAACAACTGGCGGCGCAAGAGGAAATTCCCTGGGACACCGTCTGGCTGCACCCGAAGAATCACGTCGGCTACTACCCGGGCGCTCAGTTCATTCACATGAGCCTGAACTACCGCAAGGATGACGGGCGAGTGCTCGGCGTACAGGCCGTTGGCGGCGAGGGAGTGGCGCGCCGGGTCGACGTGCTGGCGATGGCCATCCAGCTCGGCGGGACGGTCTACGACCTGGAGGAGGCCGAGCTCTGCTACGCCCCTCAATTCGGCGCCGCCAAGGACGCCGTCAACATGGCCGGCATGCTCGCTGCCAACCGCCTGCGGGGTGACTTCCCCAGCACCACCTGGGCCGAGGTTGGGAACCACGTTGGACCCCTGGTGGACGTTCGTGAACCCCACGAATTTGCCGACGGGCATGTGGACAACGCGACCAACCTGCCCCTGAGCGAGCTGCGCGACCGCCTCGACGAGCTCCCTCGAGACGCCGACGTCGTGGTCTACTGTCACAGCGGCAAGCGCTCGTATGACGCCGTGCGAATGCTCGCCCAGCGTGGCTTCTCGGCCCGCTCGGTGCTCGGCGGCATGATGAGCAAGGAGCATCACCAGCCCTGAAGATGACAAGGGCCGTCAGTTCCCTGACCGCCGTCAGCAATGCTCGCAAGACTGGAGAACCGCTGACAACGGTCATGTCAATCGCCATCAAGGACCAACTAGCCTGAGCACTGGCTATGGTGTACCGGCAGCGGTGTACCGGCAGCGGTGTACCGGCAGCGGTGTACCAGTAGAGGAGACGAGTGGACCGACGCACCTTCTTACAGTTGGCCTCTGGGACGCTAGCCTCTTTCCTTTCGGGCTGCGATAAAGGGAGCGGCG
>CAZEIY010000404.1:0-4230 GCA_964512375.1 uncultured Rickettsiales bacterium
CCGCATAACTACTTGTTTTTACTATATTTATTTTAAATTCGCCGCTCTCTACTTTTCTTCGAGAAACAGAGGCAGGGCCCTGGACGAGTTCGCCCGACGAGAGGAAACAGGCTGCCTTAGTGCGTTACTAGACGACCTGTTTCGATAGAAGGAACCATCCTTCCGCAGCAGAACCACCGCAACGAAAGGCCAGGTGTTTTAACCGGATAGATCTGGCGGCCTTGAGCCGCCTGGGCGGGCTCCCTTATTGAGAGCCCCGCGCGTAGCCCGCGCGTGAGTCGCGCGGAGCCTATAGGGAGACTGACCCCCTCAGAGAGCCTGAGCTGCCGCTCAGGCGCCCTTCTGCTTAGAAGAGCAACTCGAAGATGTTCGGCGTCCTCGCCGCAGCGCTCACCTGCATGGCGACCTCGAAGGCCTGCTGTGTACGAGTAACGTTGGTGAACGCCTCGACCGCATCGGCATCTTCGACAGCCGAAATCTCCGTGCTCACGTTGAGCTCGAGAGTGGAGAAATACTCCTCCAGGTTGTCCAGCTGTGTCACGCGAGTGCCTAGTTGTGTGCGCTGCGAGACAATGTGATCGACACCCTGTCCCATAAGATCAGCGGCGTTCGAAATCCCAGCGGTGTTGTTGGCACCGAGCGCTATCACCAGGTTGTCGACCTCCTGGATGATGTCAGGGCCTCCCGATGCACCACGCAGAATGTCATCACCACGGACAGTGACCTGGGTGTTAGCGCCCTGAGGCAGCTGCACGGTTACGCCGACGGCATCACCTAGATAAGTACCCAGGGCATCGAAGGGGTCCGCCCCTGTCAGCTGCCCGCCAAACAGGCGTTTCTCGCCCAGGCGGGTGTTTCCCTGAGCGATGAGCACCTCTTTCAGCTCAGTCACCTCGAGGGCTGCGTTGGCACGCGCGCCAGCGCCCACCACGTCACTGGCCATCTGCACGGAGAGTTCCTTGAGACGAGCGAGCACATCGGTCATGCCGGCAAGTGCTGACTCTGCGGTTGCTAGTTCCGCCTTCGCGACATCCATCTTCTGGCGGCCCACCTGCACATCGCTGCGCAGCTCGCGAAGAATCACCGACCGCTGTACGCCAACGGGATCATCAGACGGCTTGCTGAACTTACGCCCAGATGCCGCGACCTGCTGGGCATCAAACGCATCCACAGCAGACCTCTGAATGCTACGGATCTGGCTGCGAAACAGCTGAGATTGGGTCAAGCGGATAGCCATAGCGGACTCCTACTCATTAGACGATGCGCAAGAGCTCATCGAGTAGCTCGTTGGTGATGCCCAACACGCGCGCAGAGGCGCTGTAGGCATCCTTGAAGCGAATCATGTCAAGAGCCTCCTCTTCGAGGTTCACTCCTGAAATCGAGTCGCGCAGATCTTTAGCGCCGCTAAGCTCGAGTGCAGAACGAGCCTCGCTCTGGTACGTGCTTGCAGCGTCCTGACCGAGGCCGGCTACAAAGCCGCCATAGAAGCGGCCAAATGTCTGGGTTCCACCTGCCATCAGGTTCTGACCCGCTAGGGCTGAGATGGCCGCGGCGTTGGTGTTGTCTCCCGGCACCCCAGCTGCCGTGGTCGCTGCAGCTATTGCATCCGGCGTGCCCACCACCGCTGCATCGAGGGAGATAGCCTGAGCGGCACCGCCGGCCACAGCGAGTGGTCCGAAGAAGTTGCGACCGGTCAGTCCATCGAGGCCAAAACCCGCTGCGTGGAGCGTATTGACCTGAGTCGACATGGTGAAGGCGAGGTTGTCGAGCGAATTCAACAAGCCCACGGTCACAGTGTCCCGAATGCTGATGTCGGCGCCGAGGCTTCCTGCGTTGAAAGCGCCGGTGATGTTGAAGGTCGAAGAGCCTTGAGCGATGTGCACCTGGTTGAAGCCGGTTACGGGGTCCGCAGCCACACTCAGGGTGCGGGCATCATCGTTCTCGACCAGGATGTGATTCCCAAAGAGCACGCGAGCGCTACCATCCGCCCGGTCTTCTGAACGAACCGGACCGATCTCAGCGAGCTCTTCGAGGACCTGTGTTCGGTTGGCGCGCAGATCGTTGGCGCGTCCACCGGATGCTTCAAGCCGCACAATCTGGGCGTTGAGCGCCGCTATCTGACCGGCGAGGATGTTTGCCCTGGCCACCCGCTGCCCTACCCGGACATCCGCGTTTGTCTGCTCGGTGTCAAGCTGAGACGCGGAGCCATTGAAGCTCTGGACAAGGTTCTGACCCCTCGCGAGAAGTTGCTGGCGCGCAGCGACTGAGCTGGGATTCGACTCAAGCGAAGCCCAATCGTCGAAGAACTGGGACATCGAGGCGGCGAGGCCACCATCCACGCCCTCGCTAAGGTTCGACTCAATGACCTCGAAGCTGCTCGCGCGCGAAGAAGAGTAGCTGTTGCTTCCGAGCTGGCTGAAGACAGAACGTTGGCTGAAGCTGTCGTACGCCGAAGTGACCTGGGTAGCATTCACCCCCTGGCCCATGAGCATTCCACCCCTGTTCTGCGTCCCCGCAGCCTCGATACCAAGGGTCTGGCGCGAATAGCCCTGCGTGTTCGCGTTGGCCACGTTGTTCGAGACCGTCGAGACAGCAGCGGCCGCGGTCCGCATGGACCTTGAACCCTGATTCAGGATGGAAAACAGGCTCACAGCCTACTCCTAGATAGCCCGCGAATAGAGGTCGCCGGCACCCGCAGCGTCGGATATCCGACCTGTAGCGTCGTACGAGTCCTCGCGGTTGTTCTCAGCGAGTCCCTTGCCGAAGTGGTCCGTGAATTCGACCACCTGCTTGATCAGGATCTCGTTACGCGTAGTAACCAGAGCGATCTCGTCACGCAACTGGCGCAGAGCGTCACCCTGTTGACGAAGGCGCACGCCGAACTGACCGGGAGCACGCCCAGCGAGGGTATGAAGGGTCACGGTAGATGCGAGAGGACCGCTCCCACCGACAGCACGAACCTGTGCAGGCAAGCACGCTCGCTGCGCACGGGCACGTTGGGAACCGGCAGTCGCGAGCGCTGAGAGCAGCTCGCGCTGACGAGTAGTCCACGCTTCGACAGCGGTGACATCAAGCTCGACCAGGGGGCGGTGTCCCGCACGTGCCAGATCTCGCAGCCTGGTCAGGAGACCGATCTCCTGCTCAAGGGCTTCGATCAGGCTCTTCCAAGAGGTGATTGCACTCATAACTTCTCCAGCGTTTGCGACATCCAGTCGTCGACTGCAATGAGAGAAGTGCAGAGCTTGTGCCAACTCCCATAAAAAAACGCCGAGTCCCGACATTTCGGGGCTCGGCGTGAATCTATGACCAGCTTGCTGGTCTTGAATTTATTGGCAGTCGACTGGCAACTGCTGAGTTGACGTGCTCCTAGAAGAGATCTCTCGCGATGCTCTCTGCGAGGTGCATCGGACTGGCCTTGAGCTCGCCTGCAGCAAGATCCGCCTTGGCCCGCTCGACAACCTCGTTGCGAACTTCGGGTTCTGTTCGTGCGATCTCGCGAACTCGCTCCGCCTCGATCACTCTCTCGCTCACGGTTACTTTGCCATCCGCCAGGCTGTTGGCGATCGGCCCGGTTAGTCCCTGCTTCTCGGCAGCTTCCGTCGTGGAAGTATCCCGAGCTGCGGCCGATTCGGTCGAATCGGTACGCTGGAGGGAGGATGTCGCCGGCTCCAAACCAGTAATCCTCATGGTGGGCTCCTTCATCAGACCGTCCATATGCACCGGACCCCGTTGGTTCGGAGTTGGACCGGTGTTCCTCCCTTATCGGAGGTTTGTTAGACAGCTTTAGCATTTTTTTCACTTTTTCGAAAAACCTTAAACACTAAGGCCTCCGCATACTTAGACAGACTCGGGCTCCGAGGAGCGCCGAGAGAGGACCAGAAATGGGCTTCGCAGATCACTGTTTTGCCCCACTCAGGAAGTTGTATGGATCGACAGCCGCGCCATCAATCCGCACCTCGAGATGGAGGTGATCGCCGGTCGCTCGACCCGTCGAGCCGACAGTGCCCAGCTGGGCTCCTGCACGTACTCGCTGACCCTTTGTCACATCCAGTCGGTCCTGATGCGCGTACCGGGTGACAACGCCATTCTCATGACGCAGCTCGACAAAATTTCCATACGATCCGCGCTTGCCAGCCCGGACAACGACACCATCCGCCATGGCAAGCACCGGTGTGCCCTTAGGAGCCGCCACATCGAGGCCACCATGATGACGTTCGCCACCATGAAATG